>DATGCC010000644.1:0-3757 GCA_035312345.1 Rhodothermales bacterium | reverse complement strand
GTTGAACCGCTCCATGATCTCGCGGATCGTCTGCTCGACGAACTGCCAGCCGTAGGAGGCCGCCACCGTCGTGCCGTCTGCCGTGGACGCATGGGGCAGGATATCGAAGGTGCCTTTTATGTTCTGAAAAGAGGTGCTCACGGTGTGTTGTGTCTATGAGTCTGAGAGGCTAGAATCTTGATGGATATAGAAGTCCAAAGAAAACGGAAACCATCATAGGCCCATAGTCTCTCAGATTCCTAGGCTCCTATAGAATCACCCGCCGACCAACTCCGACTCGACGTCTGCAAAAGCCTTCTGCACTTCTTCGGCAGACGTGGCTTTCAGCAGGCGCTGCCGAAACGGATCACGGTTGAGCAGACGGGAGATGCGGCTGAGGATTTTGATGTGTTGCGACCGGGCAGCCTCCGTGCCTACCAATAGGAAGATCAGCCGCACCGGCTCGTTGTCTATCGCCCCGAAATCGACGGGCGTGTCCGTGATCGCTAGCGCCGCCACTGTGGAACGCACCGCCGGGGTTTTGGCATGAGGCAGCCCCAATCCTTTTCCTACCCCGGTAGACATCACCTTTTCCCGCTCCAGAACAGCCGCACGGACGGCCTCCACATCGCGCACCGATGGGTGTTCAGCGATCAGATCTACTACCGCATCGATAACCTCCCGTTTCGTCCCCCCCGGCATGCCTACCCGGATTGTCTCCGGTTTGAGCAACGCATGGATGTGTGGGATGGTGTTGACGGACATAGCGATGGAGCATATGAGAGGGCCAGTGCCGACTGCGACAAAGCCTTCCGATGAGCAAAGCGTGGAGCCAGAAATTCGGTCGAACCAAGAGACAATAACATCCTGACTAGCTTCCAAGATACAGTCTCAACAGGCCGCTGTCAGGTTTCGTTCGCTCAAAAAGCGTGAAATGTTGATCCGGTCAGATTGTATCGGCCTGTAGACCCTCCAGCGCGCGGCGCTGGGCCTTCAGGGTGTGGTCGAGTTCCGCCTCGCCGTGCCGGGTCGAGAAGAAAAAGGCTTCAAATTGCGAGGGGGCGAGGTAGACGCCTTGCTCCAGCATCGCGTGGAAGTAGCGAGCGTAAGCGGCCGTATCACACAGGCTAGCTGTGTCATAATCGACGACGCGCTCCGCTGTAAAGAAGAGGCAGCCCATTGATCCAACACGTGTGGTGTAGAAAGGCAAATTGAGGGCCTCCAGGTTTACTCTCGTTCCCTCTTCTAACCGCTGGCCGAACTGCTCTAGCCGGTCGTAGAGATCGGGCATGTCAGCAATTTTGCGCAGCACAGCATAGCCTGCCTGCATCGCCAGGGGATTGCCGGAGAGGGTGCCTGCCTGATACACGGGTCCGACGGGCGAGACGTAATCCATGATATCCTGTCGTCCGCCGTAGGCCCCTACTGGAAGCCCACCGCCGATGATCTTACCCAGCGTCGTGAGATCGGGCAGCACGCCGTAGCGCTCCTGAGCCCCTCCACGGGCCACGCGAAACCCTGTCATCACCTCATCGAAGACGAGCACGACATCGTGCTCGTCGCACAGCGCCCGCAGACCTTCCAGAAAACCCGGTTCGGGCGGAATACAGCCCATATTCCCCGCCACGGGCTCTACGATGATGCAGGCAACGTTGCCCCGATTCGCATCGATCAGAACACGCACGCTCTCCAGATCATTGTATCGGGCAATGAGCGTGTCCTGCGCGTTGCCCGTTGTGACACCGGGCGAATTGGGTTCACCGAAGGTCATCGCGCCACTGCCTGCGGCGATCAGAAAGAAATCGGCGTGACCGTGGTAGTTGCCCTCAAACTTGATGATCTTCTCCCGCCCGGTGAAGCCTCGCGCCAGCCGCGCCGCGCTCATCGTGGCCTCGGTGCCGGAATTGACCATGCGCACCTTTTCGACAGAGGGCACCAATTCGCAGATCAGTTCGGCCACCTGGACTTCGATCTGCGTGGGCGCGCCGAATGACGTGGAATGCGCTGCTGCCTCCTGTACCGCCTGCACGACATCTGGATCAGCATGGCCAAACAACATCGGCCCCCACGAGCCGACGTAGTCTACATAGCGATGACCGTCGGCATCTTCGAGGTAGGCCCCTTCGGCGTGACAGATGAACAGCGGCGTCCCTCCTACGCTCTTGAATGCCCGCACTGGCGAGTTGACCCCACCGGGAATGACCTGCAGCGCCGCTTCGTAGTGGGCTTTGCTCTGAGAATGATCGAGCGGGATTTGATCAGGCATGAAGGGCTATCGTACTGGGTAACTTACAACGGCGTATCGGCCTCAACGCGGCGGAAGATGCCTCGCACAATGGGGCAGCCGGCTTCATCGGCCACGACTGGCTCTTCGGCCACCGCAAAGTCGGCAGCCGTCAGCATGGCCTGCATGAGTTCCGGTGTCACCTCTTCTTCGTCTTCTTCCAGCGTATGGGCGACGTAGATCCAACCTCCGGGTTTCAGCACGCGGCGCGCTTCGGTGAGGATGGCAATCACCTCGTCCTTTTCTGCATCCGCGTCAAATACGTCGAACGCGATGATCCAGTCGAAGAACGCGTCAGGGTAGCCGAGAGCCTCGCGGCGGGCTACATGAATGATTTGCTGTTCGGCCTCCAGTTGATCCGCCAATTCAGTGCGGGCGGCGACCACCTTGCCCAGGTCCGTATCACAGGCTTGGATATCGAAACCCAGCCGCATCAGGGGTTCAGTATACCGATCGCAGCATAGGTTCAGCACGCGGTTTGTGTACGGCACCGAGGCAAAAGTCCTCAGCACATGGTCAGACGGCTGCTGCATGACCTCACGCTCGTTGTTGCGGGCGGTGGCGTATGGGTTTCGCTACCTCGTCGTCTACCATCCAGCGCCGCGCCTCGGTGATGTGTCCACATTGATGGCAGCGCGTACACCGCTCTGATGGATGAAACTGCGGCATCTCGTCCAGCGGACGCAACGGATAGGACGGCGCAACGCTGTTCGACATACGCACCGGCGGATACGGCAAATCGAACTGCGCGATGGTTGCCTCTGCCAGGGCTTCGATAAACAGGGGATGGCAATTGAGCGCCGGCATCACCTCGAAGTAGCGAATGCCTGCCGCCTGTGCCTCTTCGCGCACCTCAATATCGAGTTCGTAAGATGTTTCGATATGATCAGTCACGAAGGCAACGGGAATGATCAGCACGGCTTCGTGGCCTTCTACCGCGAGGGCTTCCAGCTTTTCGGGGGTGCTGGGGGTCAGCCATTCCGAAGGACCTACCTTGCTCTGAAAAGCAACATGATAGGGCCGCTCCCGGTCACGCAAGGCCATGACCTGATCGACCGTCGAATGGATCAGGCAGCAGTAGGGATCACGGCGCTCCTTCATCTCCTTCAGCGGCGTGCCATGGGCACTGAAAACCAGGTGCACCTCGTCACGGACCCGTCGAGGAAACCGCTGAAGGGCTTCGTCGATTCGCTCGCTGAGAGCCTGGACGTACTTAGGGTTGGCAGCGTACTCTTTGACATAAGTCGTAGGCCAGTGCGGCATTTCGCCTTCCTGCTCCAGCGTCCACCAGTACATCAGCGCAGAGCCCGTGGTGGTCTTGGAATACTGTGGAAAAAGCGGTAGCAGCAATACTTTGTTGACCCCATCCTGCTGCATCTGGGCCACCGCGTCTTCGCTGAAAGGACCCCAGTAGCGATTCGCCATGTAGGTCCGAAAGATGACATCTGCAACGTCGCCGAACTTGCGGTTGAGTAGTTCTTCGAGGCTGTCGGC
>DATGCC010000643.1:0-2747 GCA_035312345.1 Rhodothermales bacterium | reverse complement strand
CCGCCGCTACAGCGAGACCTACCGCGTGCTCCGGGCCGACTCGGCCAGTGCTGCGCTGGAAGTGGTTGAGACGCTCGAAGATCGCGGCGACCCGGTGGCGCTTCTGCTCTCCGACCAGCGCATGCCCCAGATGGATGGCGTGGCTTTTCTGAGCGAAGCGATGCAGCGCTTTCCCAACGCCAAACGCGCCCTGCTGACGGCTTACGCCGACACGGAAGCGGCCATCGCCGCCATCAACCGTTCGCAGATCGACTACTACCTGCTCAAACCATGGGATCCACCGGAGCAGCGGCTTTATCCCATCCTCGACGATTTGCTGGCGGACTGGCAGGCCGGTTATCGACCTGGCTTCGGTGGCATTCGCGTGGTCGGTGATCGGTGGTCGGCGCAGTCGCACGCGATCAAGGATTTCCTGGCGCGCAACCAGGTTCCGTACGAGTTTCTGGATGTGGAGACCAACGATGACGCCCGCGAGATCATGCAAAAGGCGGGTGGCAACGGCGAGGCGGCGCTGCCCATCGTGGTGTTGCCCGGCGGAGAGCGACTGCACGCGCCCGAGCCGATGGATTTAGCGGCCCACGTCGGGTTGCAGACGCAGGCGGAGCAGCCATTTTGCGACCTCGCCATCGTGGGTGGGGGGCCAGCAGGATTGGCATCGGCAGTATATGGAGCCTCAGAAGGATTGCACACCGTGTTGATCGAGCAGCAGGCTCCGGGTGGGCAGGCAGGCACCTCCAGCCGCATCGAGAATTACCTCGGCTTTCCAGCAGGACTTTCGGGCAGCGATCTGGCGCGCCGGGCTGCCACACAGGCGCGGCGGTTCGGCGTCGAGATTCTGGCTCCGCAGACCGTCCGGGCGCTATCCATTGACGGGCCCTACAAGCACTTGACGTTGGCGGACGGCAGTGAGATCACCTGCCATGCGCTGATGCTGTCGATGGGGGTTTCCTGGAGCAAGCTGCCTGCCGAGCATGCCGAGTCGCTTGCCGGGCGTGGCGTCTACTACGGTGCGGCGATGACGGAGGCGATGAACTGCAAGAACGAAGACGTTTACATCGTCGGGGCGGGCAACTCGGCGGGGCAGGCAGCCATGTTCTTCGCAGAGTATGCCCGCAACGTAGTGATGCTGGTGCGCGGCGATGGGCTGGAGTCCAAGATGAGCCACTACCTCGTGCGCCGCATCCACGAACACGAACACATTGAGGTACGCCTCAATACAGAAGTCACCGCATGCCACGGTGAATCGCACCTGGAAGCTCTGACTTTGACGAACAACAAGACAGGGGAGCAGGAGACAATCCAGACGCGCTACGTCTTTGTGTTTATCGGTGCGGCTCCACATACCGAATGGCTGGGCGACGAAATTGCCCGCGACGAGCGCGGCTTTGTGCTCACCGGTCCCGATCTCGATCCGGAAACGCACCTGAAAAGCTGGCCGCTGGAACGACCGCCGTTTTTGCTGGAGACGAACGTGCCGGGCATCTTCGCCGCGGGCGATGTGCGCGGTGGATCGGTAAAGCGCGTAGCCTCAGCGGTGGGCGAGGGCTCTGTCGCGGTTTATTTCATGCACCGCTTCCTGGCATCGCTTTAAATCTGCGTGTTAAGGAAACATTATCCAGGCTGGCTTTTACCCTTCGCGTTTCCTGTCCATCTCTCACTGACTTAGCCGTTCCATTCGTTCATGGCTATTATCGACCACGCGGTCTATGCGACGCAGCCGCACCCGCTCGACCAGCAAATCACTAAGCACCTGCACGCGGCGAATCCCGATCCCATAGACGGCGAAATCTACGCGCTCATTGTGCCGGACAGCAACCGGCTGCAAGGGGGCACGGTGGCAGCCGAGGCCTACAAGTTGCTCAAAGGGCGGGCCTACGACACCGTTGTGCTCATCGCACCGAGCCATACCGGCACGTTCCAGCGCATGAACATTTGCAGCGTCAACACCTATGTCACTCCGCTCGGCAGCCTTGCTGTCAACGACCGCATCCGCCACGAGCTCTGCGATGAGGATGACGACATTTTCGTGGATGACAGCGGGCATTTCCACACCGATGGCATCGACGTGCAACTGCCGTACCTGCAAACGGTGCTGGACGAGTTCGATATCGTGCCGGTGGTGATGGGCGAGGAGTCGCCTGCTTTTTGCCGCGAGTTAGGGCACGCTATCGGCGAGATCACCTACAACCGGCGGGCCCTGGTCGTCGCCTCCGCCGATGTGATTGATGCGTCAGAAGAAGATATGGCGGTCTTTCGGGAGGCCTTCGAGCAGGCCGATGTGTCGCGCCTGATGATGGTGCTTAACGGTGGGCGGTTGGAGATTGAAGGCAAGGGACCCCTTCTTGTAGCGCTTATTGCTGCACTGCATCGGCGGGCCAGCAACGTGCAAGTACTGGCGATGGAGCCCTCGGAGCGCAACACACCGGGTGCTATCGGCGCAGTGCTCTGGCGATAAGTGAGATTTTGGATTTTAGATTTCCGATTTTGGATGCCTGGTGTAAAACACGCAACTCCCAAACCTTCATCCAAAATCCAAAATGGAAAAGCCAGCCGTCGCCATCATCGGAGCCGGAGCCGTCGGATCAGCGCTGGCTCGGGGGCTTGCCCGGGCGGGCTACCCGATCATCACGGTGGTGAGCCGTCGGCTGACGCGGGCGCAGGCCCTGGCTGAACAGGTGGGAGCCGAGGCGGTAGCTACGTCGCTGCATGCGGTGCCAGGGTCGGTGGACTGCGTGTTCTGCTGTGTG
>DATGCC010000642.1:0-5244 GCA_035312345.1 Rhodothermales bacterium | reverse complement strand
CACTCCAGCAGCGGGGGCCGGTGAAGCCGAGACGGTAAGCGAACTGTCGTTGCCGTTCCCCAGATACCCAGAGCACATCGATGGCCGAATGCAAGTACCAGGGTGCCGCTAGGCGGGCGAGCTGCTGCCGCCATGAGCCCTGCCACTGGGCATCCGAGCCGGCCACCACTGTCACCCCACGGCCTTTGAAATGGCGCGCGGCGTGCAGGTAGTCGTCATCCATCCAGCCGGACATGAGGAGGGCATCGGGGCCGAAGGCTTCCAGCGTGGTGACGATCTCGCCGCCCGTCTGGTCTTTCTTGTCATGCAAAGCGTCGATCCAGGTGAACTGGTCGCGGTCGAAGGGGGCCTCGCGGGCCGGCTGCCAGCGGAAGACAAGCAGTTCAACACCGTACGCGTCTTTGAGCGCACGGAGCGCCGCCGACGTGTAGCCGGAAAGGCGCGAAAATAATACGGCAAGTCGCCGAAGAGGTGGTTTCACATCACTGAGGCTTGATGCCTTTCTTGAATCTGCATATATGTCTTTCCTAGGTTACACTGAGGTAGCTCTCAATGCCATCAATTGTCTTTTGGGCCACGACATCCCAGAGAAACTCTTCCTCGACCTGGCGGCGGCTGTACTGCTTCTTCGCTTGCAGTACGTCTTCCGACACTGTCAAAGCCGCCTGCAAGCTTGCGCGCAGGGCAGAAGCACTACCCGGCGCAATTAGCCAGCCATTGCTCTCTGATACCATGGCATCGACGGCACCAACCTGAGTGCCAATAACTGCCAAACCAGAAGCCATCGCTTCTAGAATGACTGTGGGCATACCTTCGGAATAACTAGGGCACACCAGCACATCACTCGCCCGCAGAATGTTGCGGATCCTAGCCTCCTCACGAACCAAACCCCAGTACTTCACTTTCGGTGATGATATGCGCAATTGCTCTGGGATAGGACCAATGAAATTAAACTGCATGTCGAACTCGCCTAACAAAGGAGGCAAAACTTTATGTAGTTCTTCAACACCCTTACGACGCTCGTATCGTCCAAGGAAGACAAATTTCCGCGGAGAATGTGGATTCGGCAGCTTGTCTACCAACCAATCTTCCGACACTCCATTCGGAGAGGGTAATATATACTGCTCCGGCACACCGATTTGTTGCATGATACGGCTTAGCCCCCCTCCCAGCGACAAGGCAACATCTGCGCTCCGGAGTATACTCGATACATACGGCATAAATAAATAACTCTCCAAGCGTGAACGCACAGTGGCTGGACGCTGATACATCTCCAACCCATGAGGATTCACACCTACGGGTGGAAGAGCCGCTCCACTACGGCGAAGACGTACTGCCTTCCATCCTGCAAAGCCTTGTGCATAGATAAAATCAACGTGTGGCCCTGCTTGCATCGCGTCAATTAAGGCCACAGAGGTTCTATAAGAATCGAGCATATAATGGGAGGGGAAGTACGGCAGGCGCGGCCGCTCGATCCGGTAACCCGTTAGCCGGGCACGCTCCTTATCAGAAAACAAGGTATCCCAGCCATGTCCATCGACCTCTGCATGTAGCGCGTAATACACGTCTACATCTACCCCCTGACGGGCCATATATTTTGCCAAGTAGAATGAATGCTTCTGCATTCCGCCGATGACGCAGGGAAAAATACCGTTTGTTAGAAGAGCAAGTCGCATAAAAAATATAGGTTCTTAAAAATGTGCTGCTATATAAGGCACCGCTTGCCCTCGATGAGATGCTCAGTCACCGACAGGCTCAACGGGGGCAAGTCTTCGAATTGCCGGCGCTGCTCGATGGCGACGGCTACCTCGTCTAAGCGACGACCAAAGTGCCGACGATGGTGCACCCGCGCATTGGGGTCCGCCACGGCCTCAAGCGTTGTGCCAGCATGACCGGGCTGACCACCAGACTGCTTCTCGGTGGCACGGCGATTGTTCTTGATGGTTGCTTTGCCCAGCTCATCGCTCGAAGGCGGTTTGTGGCTGTTGGTGCTCTTCTGATTGAGGCTCGCCCGGAGTTGGGTCTTTTCCGCGTGCAAGGCGGCCTTGTATTGTTCGAGCACCTCAATGCGCTCAATCAGGGCTTGAAGCAGTCCGTAGAGTTGCGGCTGATCTTGGAAGGCGGTTATATCGGGCCGTGCGGTCATGGCTCAAGGTACGATCCCAATCGCTTATCTTGTAGTCCCCAAAGCTATGGCCGAACAGTAACCTTTTTTCTTGTAAAAGAAGATAATAAAAACATTCCCTACCCAGACGTTTTACGTAATGCCGTGCGTTGATGGGGTCTGTTCATCTTAGTCAGTGTCAGCAGAATACGCTCCACATTTCGATCCCAAGTGTAGTCGCTCAGCACACGCTCCTTCAAGCCTTGTCCCATGGTCATTCTTAGGAAAGGGGCTCCACTTAACTTTCGGAGTGCGCCCGTAAGATCATCAATACTCGGCTCAATCAATAATCCCTCTTCTCCGTCTTTCAGTAAATTGCGAAGTGTTTCGTTATCTGGTGCGATTACGGGCTTGCCCATGGCACCGTATTCGAAGACCTTGACAGGCGACTGGTACCATAGGTTGTCCGGTAGCACTGCCACATCCATGAGTGCGATGTGGTTGAAGACAGCATCATGCTCCACCTGTCCAGCAAAAACGATGGCCTCCTCGACACCTTGTTGCTGAGCGAGCGTGCGGATTTCAGGCACAAGTCTGCTATCACCAACAACAAGCACGCGCAATGAGGGAATCTCGTCACGAAGCTGTGCGCAGGCTTTAATGAGCAAGTCAACACGGTGCCATTTCAGAACCGATCCCACGAAACCGGCGACGAAACAGCCTTGCAACCCAAACTTCGCACGCAGGCTAGCAACCTCTTCTTCATTGATGCTGATTCGCGACGGGTTGATTGCGTTCGGCGTGACAATGACGTGCTCCGGCAAAATTCGGTGCTTACGGACGAAGTAGCTTCGGAGAGCTTCCGATACCACCGCAACGAGGGAGGAACGGCTCAACTGCTCGAACTCGATCCTATTGGCACGCCCTTCGAGCAGAGTAGGCGCTTCGAGCCGGATCTTGCGCTCATCCACGTAGGGCGAGTTCATCTCCAGCACATGCGGGATCCCATGCCGGAACGCGACTCGCACGCCCGAGGCCTGCAGGTAGGTGGCCCGTTCGTAGATCAGGTCCGGGCGTTCTTTTTGCACCAGCGCCTCCAGTTCGGCCTGACAGGTACGGTCGAGGCGCAGGAGTTGGAGATCTTTCAGGGTTTCCCAGAGCACATCGGGAAGGAAAGGTTTGACGCGCGCCTGCAAGCTGCTCAGCCTGCCTGACGCTTTTCGAGACCGATCGGCACGAACCGCAGGGTCGTCCAGTCCCCCTTTGATGACGGGCATTACCGTATGACCTGCCGCCTCGAACGCACGGATCATCTCCCGCATATGCGTGCCGTAGCCTGTCTGACTACCGAGGGCAAGGTGGGGGTGGGGAGAGTAATAGAGGATCTTCACAATCTTTCCATCACCTAGCTACGACCGCATGGTGTCAGTGTGGCGGTGGTAGATCGCCAGGGCGTCGCTGTCTGTATTGCGCCCTTCACTTTGCATTGTGCTTGTGCCACGAACGAAGCCGCCCCGCTTTTTCACGTACCGTGAGCACAAACCGGGCCTCGGGAAAGTGAGGCAGCAGGTATTCGATCAGGTCGGGCTTGTTCCAAGGCAGATCATCGAACGACTCGTACCTCCGCGCCAGGTCCATCAGCACGTCGAATCTCCCCCCTGTACAGGGCGCGCCTTGGACCATCCGCAGTGCTTGTAGCCGAGCTGCTCGAAGGCGCGCCGCAACGACGTTGTGCCCGTCTTCAGATAGCCTACGCCGAAGACTTTGTCGCGATAGGCCAGTCGATACCGATGGTAAGTTTTATAGATGATGTTCATGTATTTGCGCGAAGTAGATGCACGAGGTACGAAAGAGCACACACTAGTAGGCATAATACGTCTACGTGGAGGCAATAGGCACCGCCATCAGAGGGATATTTTGGATAGCAGCAAGCCCAGGCGGCCGTAACAGATGCGTGCGTGAACCGCGATGGACTTCTCGTACGGTTCCAGCGCATAGCCAAACTGCGTCATCTCCTTCTCACACACGTACTGAATGACCTGCAGATCTTTGTCAGGACGAGACAGCCCCTGCCTCCATTTAGAAATACTCTTGTCAGAAACGGCCTGTAGCGCTTTACCGTGACGCTCGACTTTTTGGTGACCCAGCCCGACACGCTGGCGCGAGTCCGGGTCTTTTACGTCCTCGTATGCCACCTCTTTACGCAGGAAATCGGTGAGCCTGTAGAACGTCGCCTCGGTCTCTCGAACCAGGTCCTCGTATCGTATGGTTATACTGTTCGGATTCGTCCCGATCGACCTGATCCCTGAACGCCACACCCGCGCGATCACATACATGTTCGACGTGCTCCAGGGGCACTTCTTCAGGCTGGCGGCCTGATCCCTGGGGTCGCGTACCAGGTAGATGAACCGCGCGTCGGGATAGTCTTCCAATATCGACAGTTGCTTGTGGATGTGCGCCGGGGTCTTCTCACAGATAACGCTCTCCTCAAACCAGGCAATACCCGCATCCTCCACGTACCGCGCCACGGTCAGCTCGAATACCTTCGCCCACGTGTCAGCCTTTTCAATCAGCTCCTCTTCAAGCTTCGCGTGGTCGACATCCCACTTTTTGACAGTGAAATATTGCACCCATCTTCTCGCGATATCCGCACGTTGCGACGGATCGGCAGGATCTAGCTTTCCATGCGACTTTTTGAACGACCAGAAAGACGTTTCGGGTAGGCCAACGATGCCGGGAATGCGATCTAGCATGATACGCAGGAGCGTGGAGCCACTCCGCTGTGCACTCAAAATGAATATTGGTTCTTTAAGCTTTAGCATGATTCTCTGGATTCTCAGTTCTACTCCTGACCGACCTCCCCCTTCGAAGGCAGCCTATATGGACTCTTAACTCCTAGCCAGAGCGTCGTCGTATATCTCAGCCAGATGGCGGTTGCGCACAGTGATGTCGAACTTATCGCGTGCGATTGCCCCGGAGGCCTCCCCCATAGCTGTACGCTTCTCCTCGTCGTCGATCAGTGTTTCGAGGTGATGCACTATCTCATCGGCTACCTCGTCTCTATCTTTGTCTTTCACATCAATGATATATCCATTCACGCCATCCTCGACCATCTCCGGCAGCGAACGCACGTTCGACGT
>DATGCC010000641.1:0-3932 GCA_035312345.1 Rhodothermales bacterium | reverse complement strand
CAAGCATCTGTTCAAATCCGAAGTACCGGGGCCGATCACGGAGGGCCTCAAGCCGAAGATCAAGGAGACTGCCTCTACGCTCTGGAAAATCTACCTCGGCCTCACCGTCATCGAAGCCATCTTGCTGTACTGGGCCGGGATGAGCGTGTTCGACGCCGTCTGCCATGCCTTCGCTACGCTCGCCACAGGCGGTTTCTCTACCAAGAACGGCAGCGTCGCTGACTTTGACAGCGTGCCTATCGACCTCATCATCACCTTTTTTATGTTCCTGGCCGGCATCAACTTTGGCCTGTATTATGTAGCAATCAAAGGCCGTGTGGGGGCGATCTTCAAGGACACCGAATTTCGCGTGTACGCCGGGGTCGTCGTCGTTGCCACGGTCGCCATCGCCATCAACATTCTGTCCGTCCATCCCAATTTCTTCCAGGCATTGCGCTATTCGGTGTTCCAGGTCGTCGGCATCGTCACCACCACCGGCTTTGGCACCGACAACTTCGACGTCTGGCCGCCGTTCTCGAAGCTACTGCTCGTGTTCCTCATGTTCATGGGCGGCATGGCAGGCTCGACGGCAGGCGGCATGAAGGTCTCGCGCCTCATGGTCGTGGTGAAAGCCGCGAGCATTGAGGTCTATAAAATCTTCCGTCCCCAGGCCGTCAAAAAAGTCAAGCTAGGCCGCTCGGTGATGCCGGATGCGGTGACGCAGTCGATCTTTGGCTTCTTCGTGCTGTTTCTGGCGGTCTTTGTGGTCGGTACGCTGTTCATGGGCCTGCTCGGCCTCGACGTGGTCACCGCCGCTACCGCTGTCATCGCCACACTGGGCAACATCGGCCCCGGCCTTGCCCGCGTCGGCTCCATCGAAAACTTCGCGTTCATCCCGGCGGTCGGGAAAGTGTTCCTGTCTTTCTGTATGATCCTGGGACGGCTCGAACTCTACACCGTGCTCGTGCTTTTCCTGCCGGATTTCTGGAAGAAATGATGACTCGCTATGCTCGTTGTCACCTGGCTCCCTTTGGGTCGCTGTCATTTGCGCCTGCGGCGCGTCATTGGTCATTCAGTGAAGAGGTTCAACAATGACCAATGACGGCGAGCGCAGCGAGCCAAATGACAGCGTAGCCAATGACCAAAAGCAACACGTCCCAATGAACACAACCTAACCTCACCCTCATGCGCCGACTCTTCATCCTCGGACTCCTGTTTGGGCTCGTCTACATTCTGCAGTTCTTGCAGGTGGGCGGCGAGGGTGTGGTGAGCGCACAGTCGCTGGTGTCGGTCGGGTTTATTCTGCTGGCGGCCTACACGCTGGGGGAGATCACAAGCCGGTTCGGGCTACCGAAGATTACGGGCTACATCCTGACCGGGCTGGTTTTCGGGCCATACGTCATCAACCTGTTCTCCGTCGAAGTTGTCGATAACCTGAAGATCATCAATGGGCTGGCGATTGGGTTGATCGCGCTGAGTGCGGGCGGCGAGATGAAGGTGTCGAGCCTGAAGCAGATTGCGCGCAGCCTGACCCTGCTGGTGCTCATCAAAGGTGGGCTGATTTTGCTGGCGATCATGGGAGCCGTCTATGCCGTCGCTGCTAGTGGCATGCTACCGTTCCTGGCAGATGCACCGACATCGCTGATCCTCGCGGTGGGCGGCCTCTTTGGCGTACTCGCGATTGGCACCTCGCCCGCCGCTACGATTGCCGTCATCAACGAGACCGGCTCGCGCGGGCGGCTGGCCGATACGACGCTCGGCGTAGCGGTGTTCAAGGACGTGGTGATGGTCGTCCTGCTAGCAATTTTCATCGCGCTCGCCAAGGTCTTTTCGAGTCCTGATGCCGTCTTCGATCCGCATGTGCTCTTGATCGTGGGCGAAGAGTTGGGCTTCTCGATTCTGGCCGGGGCGGTGCTAGGCGGCATCATTTTGCTCTACATCCGCTTCATCAACGCGGAGATGTGGCTGTTCGTCATCGCCATCATCTTCTCGATGAACGCCTTTGCCGAGAGCTTTCACCTGGAGGCCCTGCTGCTCTTTATCACAGCGGGCTTCATCGTGCAGAACTTCTCCGAGCACGGCGATGATTTTGTGCATCTGATCGAGAGCGTGGCACTGCCGGTGTATGTCGTCTTCTTCTCCGTGGCGGGAGCCGGGCTGAACCTGAACGCGCTGGCGCAGGTGGGGCTGGTAGCAGGCATCCTGGTCGTTGTGCGCGTCATTGCCATCTTTGCCGGTACGCGGCTGGCGACGCGACTGGCGGGCGAGCCAGAAGCCATACAGAAGAATGCGTGGCTCTCGTTCATCTCTCAGGCAGGCGTCGTCATCGGGCTGACGATCATCATAGAGAACAACCTGCCGGAGTTGGGACCGGAGATCCGCATCGTCGTGCTCGGTACCATCGCCATCAACCTGCTGGCCGGACCGGTGCTGTTCAAAATGGCGCTGGCAAAGGTGGGCGAAACGCGCGAGCAGCGTGAAGGTAGCGAAGCAGCAGTTGCCCCTTCGCCCGAAGACGGAGAGGAACCGGGCGAACCGGCCCCAGAACTCCCCGAGCCGCCCAGCGACATCCACTACGCCGAGCCGGACTTCGCCTCGCCCAAGCTGACGACGGCAGCGTTGCGCGTGCAGGAAGGGCTGATTCACGTACAACAGGATTTTCAGGATCAGTTCATCGCCCAGGAGCGCGAGACGCTGCGCACCTTCCTGGCCCAGGTCCGCGACCGCTACGAACAGACCGTCTCGAACCTCGAACCGCAGGTCACGGCTACCGGCGATGCACAGGCACAGGCCCACCACTTCCGCGAAGCGCGCATTGCCTTCTCGGAGTGGCTGCAAAGTGAAGTCGTCGCCTTTGGGACGCGGCCCGAGCGCACCGAGACGGACGAGCAGGCGTTCGAGGATTTCACCACAGCCATCCATCTGATCTGCCAGCGCGCCGATGAGCGGTTCGTGGTGATTCAGGAGCCGGAGCGCTTTGCCCCCACGCCGGGGGACAACCTCTACGTGCGCTTCCGCAAAAGTCTCAAGCGGGTTAGCGAAGGCTTCAGTTCGTTCCTCGGCTCCGGTGTCCGCGACACGCGCACCATTCCGTTCCAGCGCATCGCGCATTACCAGTTCGACGGCCTACTGCCCGGCGACATGGTGCCCGTCGCCAACCTGATGGGAGCCGCGCCGCTGTTCGTGCTCGACAAAACCCGCATTCTTAACCAGCAGATCGACGAGCAGATCACCACCATCCTCGACCGGCTTCAGCCCGAAGAAGGCCCTCCGCTCCCGCTTGACACCTCTGTCTTCGAGCAGATGCAGGAAGCGATGGCGGTGGAGTTCGAGCAGGCGCTGGCCGATATAACGCGCTATTACGAAGACATCCAGCAGCGGGTAGCCTTTGCGCTCGTGCAGCGGTATCAAGCCTTTCTGGACGACCTGGACGGAGCCGGAACGTTCGAACTACCGGCCCGCCGGCGGCGTTTCTCGCTCGTTTACGAAGCCAGCCAGGATGCCAAGCAAGAGATCCACAAGGCGCTGGATCGGTGGGAGACGTACGCGAAAGGTGCAGCGGGCAACCTTGCCAAGCACCTTGATGTGGTGGTACTGGCCGATCATATTGGTCGCCACGTAGATGACACCGTGGTGCAGGTCTCAGCAACGATTCGGGAGCAGGTAGGTGCCCATGTGGCAACGGCGAAACAGGCGTGCACCGACAGCCAGCAGCGCCTCGAAGCGGCTTTTGCCGAGGAAGCCCCCCCCGCTGAAAGCAAGCGCACTCTCGTCAGCGAACGGCAGACGCTCCTCGACACGCTCGACCAGCAGAGTATTGAGCCTCTCGAAGTATTACGCGAGAGCCGCACGCTCAACGCCCTGCTGGACCAGATGCTGGCGCAGTTCAGCACGCTCGCCACGGAGGTACCCGAAACCTACACCGTCGTAGAGATCGACGACCTCCCGTCGGC
>DATGCC010000640.1:0-5346 GCA_035312345.1 Rhodothermales bacterium | reverse complement strand
TCGTCAACGAGATGCGGACGCTGGCGAAGGCGCAAGGCTGGAAGCCGTAGAACATCCGCGACCACAAGGGCTACCTGCGTCACTTCGTTATCCGCCACGGCGAGCATACGGGTGAGACGATGGTCAACCTCGTCACCAACGGTTATCACGAAGACCGCATTGCCGTGGTGGCCGAGTGGCTCCAGCGTGATTTTCCCGAGGTCACCACGCTCATCAACACCATTAACACCGGCGTGGCGCAGACGGCCTACGGTGAGGCAATGCACACCATCTTCGGTCCCGGTGTCATCCACGACACCATCGGGCCGTACCGCTTCGAGATCGCGCCGAATGCGTTTTTCCAGACGAACACCGCGCAGGCCGAACGCCTCTACGAAATCGCCCGCGACTTTGCCGATCTCAAGCCAGATGACTTACTCTACGATCTCTACTGCGGAGCCGGTACCATTTCTCTGTTCGTTTCCGACGATGTGAAGCAGGTGGTGGGTATCGAGTTGGTTGAGGAAGCGGTCGAGAATGCCCACGCTAATGCAATAGCAAATGACGTGAACAACTGCACCTTCGTCAGCGGCGACATGCTAAAATTGTTTACGCCCGAGTTCGTCGCCAAGCATGGCCAGCCGGATGTGCTCATCGTTGATCCACCGCGTGCCGGAATGCATCCGCAGGTCGTTCGGCAGATTGGGGAGTTGCGACCCGAACGGTTCGTCTATGTAAGTTGCAATCCCATTACGCAGGCCCGTGACCTCGCCGACCTCAAAGACCTATACACCATCGAAGCCGTGCAGCCCGTCGATCTCTTTCCACACACGCACCACGTGGAGAATGTGATCAAACTGCGAGCCAAGTAATTTTGGATTTTAGAATGCCGATTTTGGATTGAGTAGAGTAGAGTAGAGAACGCTTGTCACATGGAATCCAACGTCCAAAATCCCACACGAGCGCAAAGCACGACTGACGCCGGTAAATCTAAAATCGCCTTTGTAACAGGCGGCACAGGTTTCATCGGTAGTCACCTTGTCGAAGAACTCCATCGGCGCGGCTATAGCGAAGTGCGGTGCCTCGTGCGCGACCGGCTCAAATGGCTCGACGGGCTGAACGTCGTGCCGGTGCGCGGCGATTTGTCCGATTTGGAAGCTATCCAAGAAGGCGTGCGCGGCGTCGATTACGTGTACCATGTGGCTGGCGTGACGCGGACACCCGACTGGTCTGTCTTTGAAGCCGCCAACATCACAGCAACGCTGGATCTGCTGCGTGTTGCCAAAGAAGAAAATCCATCGCTCGAAAAAGTCCTGGTGACCAGCAGCCTTGCTGCTGTAGGGCCATACTCCGAAGGCGTGGCCGATGAATCGACGCCACTCAATCCTATCAGTGGCTACGGACGCAGCAAGGCTGAGATGGAAAAGGCACTTGTCCCGTTTTTCGACGAATTGCCCATCGTGGTAGTGCGCCCGCCTGCCGTGTACGGTCCGCGTGAGGCCGATATCTACACCTTCTTCAAGACCGTCAACAGCCGCCTCTGCCCGATGGTGGGGGGCGGCAAAGAGCCGGAGATGAGCCTCGTTCATGTCCACGATCTCGTGCGCGGGATGGTGGATGCTGCTGAGTCCGATGCGACGGCGGGTGAGATCTACTTTATCGGCAGCGAAACCTTCTATTCCTGGCAAGAAATCAAAGCTGCTACGACGACAGCGTTGGGTAAGCAAGCGTTGACCATACCTGTGCCCGTGGCCCTGGTGGGCACCGTCGGAGCCATAGTGGAAGCCGTCAGCAAGCTAACAGGCCAGTATCCGCCACTCAACCGCGAAAAGGCCCGCGAAATTCTGGAAACGTGCAAGATGTGCTCTGTCGAAAAAGCCCGTCGCGATTTTGGATATCAGCAGAAGGTGCCGCTCGAAGAAGGCATTCGAGAAGCTATCGCGTGGTACAAAGCGGAAGGCTGGTTGAAATGATTTATTATGTTTGACGATGGGTGTGTTGAACGTTGCTTGAAGGCACTGCTGCCTAATCCACGGCGTGGTGAGTTATTGCAAGGTGCTTTTGATATTACTCGCAGAGGTCGCGAGAGAAGGGAAAATGGCTTTTTTAAAGCGCTCAACAAAATCAGCGGACATGTGTCCGACCCACTTCTCCTGAATGTTGCCATTCTGTATTAGCAGCGTAGTAGGTACTGCAGGAGCGAGTCGGTTCATATAGGCGCGTGGTAGCATGGCTAACGGGAAACGCACCGCGTGTTCAAGTTCAAAGGCCTTGCGATCTTCTGCTGATCCTGCAATGACTCCGACGACCCTTGGTAAGCCGTCCACCCGGTGGATAAGATTGAGGACGGAGACCCAACGGTGACAATGGGGACACTCCAGCCCAAGATAGGCTACGAGCACTTCGCCCTGCATGACATCGGGGGCGGAGCGCCCACCGCTCCAGCGTTGCCGGAAGGCTCGTGCGGGCTCCAGCGGACTCTGCATGAACAGCTTTTTGCCGTGTTTCAACTGGTAGCTTCTTGATACCTCTGCAAGAACGCTTCCGATAGCTCCGGCGGCCACCGCAACGCCCACCTGCCAGGCGGCGGTGTCTTCTACCTCAAGTATCATCCAGGCAAAGGCGATGAGAAGCGCGTAGAGGCCATTGAGCAGCATACTCTGAGTAGGCGTTATGGCTACCAGCCCTCCATAACAGCCACAATCCTCCGTACGCCCACTCGTGGTGCTCCAGTACGTTAGACTGGTCAGTGCCAGCAGTAAGAGGAGCGTTATTGGCAGCAGTACATGGGGAAATACTTGGAGCAAGAGAGCGGCACCAAGCGCACATTCCAGTCCTGCGAGCAAGGTAGTAGCCGCCCGGAGTTGTTTGGATGGTACCCATCCCTGCTGGTGCAGGTGCTGCATAAAGACGTTGGGATCTACCGATTTGATGAGCCCCGATACTAAAAAAACGAGGCCCATCAGTCCAGAACTAAGGAGACCAACCACACCTAAAGTTGAGAGAGAGGTAAACATGATTGTAGAGGCATCACACGAAAGGACTGAGGCGAGCACCTGTCATCCCGGAGGCTGAAGGGTTATCGGAGCGCGGAACGGGAAGCTAATTTATAGGTTCCGTAAGATTCAAGAGTTGAAGCACCGACAAAGGAAGCTTCGCTTTGCCTGCTCATACCGTCCCTTTTTCTGTGGAACCATTATATCTTACCTTTACGAGTAAACAACTTGTAGTGCAGACAGAGGTGCCGGAAGCACATGCGTTCGTAGCACGGCAATATCGATGGTTGCTTACCTCTTCTGGGCAGCCGAATGCAGGGAAGATCTGTATAACCGCTTCGGGAAGTGACCTTCATGTACAGGGGTTGGAAGAGAAGGTAGTCCCCCGGCAGCACGCACAGCTATGGCAGCAGCAGATCAAGTACGAAGTGCTGATGCACTTTATGCGGGCACGTCCAGATTTATTGTGGCTACATGCGGCGGCGGCGGCGCGGGGTTCGCGGGCTGTAGTGCTAAGCGGGGCGTGGGGAAGTGGCAAAAGCACACTTACAGCGCATCTGCTTCAGAGCGGGTGGACCTATCTCTCCGATGACATCGCTCCTCTCAATATGGATACGGGCGAGGTGTTACCCTTTCCTCAGACACCTATGCGCCGCCGCGTACCGACGCATGAAATTCCACGAGAGCAGGTGCCCATGCTGGAGAAAGAAGAAATTCCCCTTGCGCAACAGACTATCAGCCGGGTGCCCTGCTGCATTGATGCCCTTTTTTTGCCTCACTTTGACGCGGACACGAAGGCAGAGCTTGCACACATAAAAGGGGCGCAGGCGGTGTTGTTGCTCGTGGCGCAATGTCTAAATTTTCAGGATCACCAGGAAAAAGCCCTGGCTTATCTGGGACAGTTGTGCCAGAAAAAGTCGGTTTTTAGCCTACCTTACCGCGATAGTACGCAGGCTGCTAGTTTGATAGAGAAAATTTTGTAGCGCCAACATACATCATCAACTGCGCCATAGGATGATAGTCCTTTCATCTAAAAGTAGGGACCTTTTTATTAGAGTTTAGGTTTTTTACCTTACCATCATCATAAGCATCGTGCTACAGCCTCCAGCGCGTGTTTTGTAAAGAAGAATCCTAACCAAGGAGTAAAGATTATGGCTATGTACCCACAGGCGCGTCGCGAGGGAGTGCTGCTGCAAGAGATTGACGGCGAGATTATCGCGTACAACACCACCAGCGAGCAGATCTACCTGCTCAACTCTACCACGGCGCTCGTCTTTGAACACCTCGACGGAGCGACCAATCCAGAGGCGCTCACCAGCGTGATGACCGAGCGGTTGGGACTGCCAGCAGACCCAGGGTTGGTGGCTTTGGCGCTTCAGGAGCTTCGGCAGGCAGGTCTGCTGGAGGAAGAAGCAGCACAGCCGCAGCAGCCGGTGGTGACGCGGCGCGAGGTGATGAAGCGGTTGAGTTTGACAGGGGCGCTGCTGGCGTTGATGCCGGTGGTGCAGTCGGTCGTGGTGCCTACGCCTGCGATGGCGGCATCGGTAGGTGGTCGGACCTGTGTTGGGCAAGGGGGTAGCTGTGATCAGAACACCGTGTGCTGCCCACCCCTTCAATGTACGGGTACGGTGGAGGGGCCTAAATGCTCACCTCCGGGTAGAGCGGACGTTTTGTAAGGCTGTGTTTGTGTCGCGCAGCTAGGCGCGGTAGTGGAATTTCTTTTTCTCGTAAGCCGTACGGGCGGTCTCGCTTGTACGGCTGCGTTGTGTTTTGCGTTGCCGAGTGAGTGTAGAGGCGATATCACCTCCTTAATCCAAAATCAAAAATCAACAATCCCAAACCGAGGAATCCTTAGCTAGCGGGCATCGTTGAGTATCTACACCCAATGATTATCCCCACAAACCGCGATTGCTATTGTGAGCGCGCTTGGATTCAATACCGGCTACGTCGAAGAACTCTACAAGCAGTATCTCGATAATCCCGAAAGCGTGAGCGAAAGCTGGCGCGATTTTTTTGCAGACTATCGCCCCAGCGCGACGTTCGTAGCTGCCGCCGAGGCCCGCCCGGCTACTGCCGATGTCGTTGCCACCGCCACGCCCGAAGCAAAACAGAAGGCACCTCCCGCTCGCCCCAGCGGTGACGGAGCCGTGCAGGAACCGGCCCGGCCGGAGCAGCCACCGCTGCCCGAAGATGCCGAGGTGAAGCCGTTGCGCGGCGCGGCGTCGAAGATTGTGGAGAACATGGAGGCCAGCCTGGGTGTGCCTACGGCCACCTCGGTGCGGACCTTCCCGGTGAAGCTGCTGGCCGAAAACCGCAAGCTCATCAATGACTTTCAGCGGAGTGTGGGGGGCGAAAAGGTGTCCTACACGCA
>DATGCC010000639.1:0-3896 GCA_035312345.1 Rhodothermales bacterium | reverse complement strand
ACGGAGGCGCGCATCAAGGACGAGACCAAAGCAACCATCCGTCTTATTCCGCTCAACCAGGAGGAAGAAGACGGCGTCGATATGGTGACAGGAGAACCCTCAAAAGGCCGCGTGGTCTTTGCGAAGGCCTACTGATTTTGTCCGGCAGAAGTAGGATCTTTGCAAATATGTCCTCTCTGCCTGATACATCTGCATCATCTGCAAACGTCCTACAGGCTCAGCCTCGCTGGATGGACCGGCTGGCGACCACGACGACGTACTTCATCAGCCCGTTGGTGTTGCCGCCTGTGCTTTTCGGATTAATCGTGGCGCACTTCGGTGCCTCCACGCAGGAGGTCATGGCGACGATGCTAGGCGCGTTGGTGCTGCTGGGCTTCGTCCCGCTCTTCTATCTCGGCTGGATGGTGCGGCATCACCGGGCCCTCTCCATCGAAGTGCGCGACCGCAGACGACGGACCGCTCCGTTCCTCGTCGCCATTGCTGCGTATGTCACTGCGCTCGGGCTCGTACTGCTCTGGGGGGACACCGCGAAACCGCTTGTTGTGGCAATCCTTGGCATCTCCATTGGCAACTCGCTTCTGTTGATGGCGATTACCTGGCGCTGGAAAATCTCGATCCATGCGTCCAGTGTGGGCGGGTTCGTGGCGTTGCTGTGGCTCGTGGCGGTGCTGTGGCGAGATGTGCCTGCGCCGATGCTGCATTCAGGGTGGGCAGCGCTCCTTGTGCTGCTGGTACCTTTGGTGATGTGGGCGCGGGTCCGCGTGCAGGCGCACACAACGGTGCAAGTCTGGGTCGGTGCGCTGTTCGGGCTGCTTGTGCCCAGTGCCGAGCTTTGGCTGATGTACCGCTCCGGGTTGCTAGCCGGCCTTTGATATGGCCTCTCAAGATTTGCTTACAGCATCCATGTCATGAGGCCGGGAACGAGCGCCAGCAATCTGATAAGCCGAGTCACCATAAAAGGAAGAGAGGTGCCGCTACCCACGGCCTCTTCCCGGTGATCAAAAACAAAAGCAAAACCTTGGGATGGCGTGCGCCTTCGTCCGTCTGGCTACTCCACCACGACCCCCTGCCCCTGTATCGTCACCGCCTTCTCGATCAGCACGCCCATTTCGATGTACGTACCCGCAGCCAACTCAATCACATCGCTGGGATTGGCCTCGCTCACCGCATGCGAGAGCGTCGCGCAGGAATTCTGCTCATCTGTGCAATCGTTGCCCGCGTCGCTGCCCGTGGTCGATACATAGCGTGTGACGACCGGGCCATCAAGAAAGAGCACCCACACCGCACCGCGAAAATCTTCCCCATCATCCCCGACGGCCCCGACGGCGAGATCACCCATGCCGTCGCCATCAAGATCCCCCAACGACGAGACCGACCAGCCGAAGAAGTCGAGATCATCGAGCGTGCCGGTGAAGCTGCCTGCGGTGTCGGAAATTTTCTGATGCCCCTTCACCGTGCCGTCGGCGTTCAGAAAAAGCACCCACACTGCACCGCGATTAGCATTAAGATCAGAACCCCCCATCGTCATCACCGTCGACCCCGACGGCGAGATCACCCATGCCGTCGCCATCAAGATCCCCCAACGACGAGACCGATGTGCCGAAGAGGTCAGAATCATCGAGCGTGCCGGCGAAGCCGCCTGCGGTGTCGGAAATTTTCTGATGCCCCTTCACCGTGCCGGTCTGGGCCAGCGCCGGGGCCACGAGGGCACTGCCCAGCATCAGGGTCAGCAGCAGGGCACAGGATGGAAAGCACATTGCCATCGCACGAAACCGAATCGTTCGGAGCATAACTAATCGGGTTGGAGAAGGGAGGCTGGAGGGCAGCCAGCGCACCGGGGCGCTTCCCGTTGGCTGGATGCTTCACGAAAGCGTTGCAAAAGTAAGATATTTCAGAATGTATGCCAAAGCGCCTTCTGTTTTGGCCTGCCATATCGCCGGTGGATGCGAAGTCTACCATTTTAAACTTTGCGTGGCCCTACAGCGCCCATGTCACCAGGCCGGGGAAGAGCACCAGCGCCAGCAACCCGATAAGCTGAATAATGATAAAGGGCACCACGCCCCGATAGATTTGTGCGGTGGTGACTTCGGGTGGGGCCACGCCGCGCAGGTAGAAGAGCGCGAAACCGAAAGGCGGCGTCAGGAAGGACGTTTGCAGATTCATCCCCACCATCACGCCAAACCACACCAACGCCACCCCCTCGGAGGCTCCGAAGCCCGGCACCAGCAATTGCGCCGCCGGAGCCACCAGCAGCGGGATGATGATGAAAGCGATCTCGAAGAAGTCGATGAAGAAGCCGAGCACGAAGATGGCCAGGTTGGCAATGATGAGAAAGCCAATGACGCCGCCGGGCAGGTTTGTCAGCATCTCTTCAATCCACAGGTCGCCATCCAGCCCGCGAAAGACGAGCGCGAACGCCGTAGAGCCAATGAGCAGGAGCATCACCATCGCCGTGAGCTTGGTCGTCTCGTCCATCGTCTCACGGAGCGCCTGCCGCGTGAGCCGCCGGTTCAGCACTGCCAGGATCATCGCGCCCAGTGCGCCGAGTGCCCCGGCCTCCGTCGGCGTAGCCACCCCGGCGAAGATGCTGCCCAGCACCACGAGGATCAGCACCAGCGGCGGCAACAGCGACAGCAATACTTTCCGCACCAGTTCGCCCATCTTGATGTTGCGCATTTCTTTGGGCAGCGCGGGAGCCGCCTTTGGGCGAAAAATCGCTACGCCGCCGGCATAGACCGCGTACAACCCCGCCAGCAAAACCCCGGGCACCAGCGAACCAACAAACAGATCGCCCACCGAGATGCCGAGTTGATCAGCCAGCACCACGAGCACCACGCTGGGCGGGATGATCTGTCCGAGCGTGCCGGAGGCCGTGATGACACCCGCCGAGAGTTCTTTCGAGTAGCCGTAGCGTAACATCACCGGCAGCGAAATCATCCCCATCGCCACCACCGACGCGCCCACGACACCCGTTGCCGCCGCCAGCAACGCGCCTACAAACACCACCGCCAGCGCCAGCCCGCCGCGCACCGGCCCGAAGAGCAGCCCGATGGTTTTGAGCAGGTCTTCGGCCAGACGGCTCTTCTCCAGCATCGTGCCCATAAAGATGAAGAACGGCACCGCCAGCAGCACGAAGTTGGACATGATCCCGAACGTCCGATCTGGCATCGCCAGCAGCAGGTGCCAGTCGAAGTACCCCGCCTCGACGCCGATGAACGCAAACAAGAGCGCCGTCCCGCCCAGCGCAAACGCCACCGGATAGCCGGAGAAGATCAGCACCAGCGCCACGATGAACATCAGCGGAGCGAGCCATTCGTGGGGAAGAGGGAGGGGGGAAGAGGGAAGAGAGAACGGAAGCGCAAATAGTAGGAGTGGAGACAACGCCAGCCAGAAAGAACGTCCCTCTTTCCCCCTTTTCTCCTTTCCCCCTTTCTTAAACAAATGCATCACACGCCCTCCACCATTTCGGCAGGCTCCTCGCCGGGCAGCACGCCGCGCAGGATGGCGACTTGCCGGATCAGCATGGCAATGCCCTGCACCATCAGCAGCACAAACGCAATCGGAATGATGGTCTTGATTGGATAGCGCGGCAAGCCACCGGGGTCCGCCGACATCTCGCGAAGCGCCCATGATTCCTGCACGGCGGGCCAAGCCGTCCACAGCATGAGGACGCAGAACGGAATCAGAAAAAGCACCGTGCCAAGCAGATTGACCCAGGCTTTGCCTTTCGCAGATAACCGGCCATACACCACATCCACGCGGACATGCGCGCCGTGCTTGAGGGTGTAGGCCGCACCCAACAGAAACACGAGGCTGAACAGATACCATTGTAGCTCAATGAATCCGTTCGAGTTGAGCGTGATCGCCACCTCTCCGATGGCAATCAACACTTTCCC
>DATGCC010000638.1:0-8386 GCA_035312345.1 Rhodothermales bacterium | reverse complement strand
GGCGGCGGTAGAGAAAAGACCCGCATGCCCGGCCGTTCCACCGAGGATCCAGGCGGCTTCGTCGTGGACTTCCCCCTGCACAAGCCGATGGCGAAACAGGTTGTCGATTTCTGTCGGCACAATGGTGGAATCAGGCTGGTTGGCGGGACGAAAGCCTGTGGCATGCATGCCGAGGGGCTCGAAGATGTGCTCTTCCGTGTAGGCAGCAAAGTCCTGCCCGGTGATTTGCTCAATGACAAGTGCCATCGTGATCATCCCGAAATCGCTATAGCGGGATTCTGTACCCGGCTCGTAGGCCAGCGGTGAGGCCATGATCGAATCGATTACTGCTTCCCGCGTCGTGAAGCCCAACGTGTGAAAGGGGATGAAAGGAATGAGCCCAGCCGTGTGGGTGAGCAGTTGCCGAATAGTGATCTGCGTTTTGTCGCTCTGCCCGAAATCGGGTAGATATTGCACCACGGGCGCATCGAGGTCAAGGCGGCTCTGCTCGTAGAGTTGCATCGCTGCCGTCGTGGTGGCAACGACTTTAGTCATGGAGGCGAGGTCGAAGCGTGAATACGGCGTTACCGTCTGCTCAGAGTCATACGTGAAGTAGCCATACCCATCGAGCTTGACCAGCACATCGCCGCGCCCGATAGCCACCGCTGCGCCGGGGAAGGCTTCGTGGGCAATCGAAGCCTTCATCAGCGAGTCGATCCGGGCCAGTGTCTGGCTATCCATGCCCACCTCCTCGGGGAAGCCGCGCCGGAGGGCTACCTGCTCACGCTGCACGCCTTCGCCATAGGCGTACAGGTCGGGGATGGTGATGGGCAGTTGACCCGAAAAGCCAGTCTCGCCGAAGAGCGCTTCTGCAACGGCTTTCTGCGATGATTCGGAGGCTCCATAGGCCGCGATGTACGCAGCGGGCTGTTCTTCAAGGCCGCCTGCCATGTACGGGTTGCCGAAGGAAATCAGCACAACCGGTGTACCTGTAGCGATGAGTCCATCCAAAAACGTGCGGTGTTTTTCAGGCAGGCCGATTTGCCCGCTGCCATCGCGCACGTAAAGGAAGGTTGGGGCGAGAATCAGGTCGTAGTTGGCAGCAGCGTCCAGGGCAGCATGGTAATCGTCTTCCTCAGAGCGTCGATCCAAAAGGCGCGTGTCGAGCGTGCCACTGTCCATACGCGGGCTCAGTTGACGGGTGAAGTATCGCCCCGTGGATGGATCTTCGCTATCACTCAGCGTAATCGACAGCGTGCGGGGCGTCGGGCCGAGGAGCGGAATCAGATCGTCTTCATTGCCAAGCAGCGTTAGCGAACGTCGAGCAATGGTTTCGCTGAGGGCCTGATGGTGCCGCGTGCCGACAAGGCGACGCGCTTCGTTGAGATCAACAAGGCGGTTGTCAGGCAGGCCGACCCATTCCTTCGCTCTGAGGATGCGCATGACCGAGGCATCAATACGTTCTTCCGTCAGGCGTCCGCTCTCGACAGCGTCGAGGATCGCTTTGCGGGCAGCGTATTCGTCTTCGGTCAGCAGCAACATGTCGTTGCCTGCCTCCAGGGCACGAATGGCCGCCTCACCCACGCCAAAGTGCTTCGTCACACCTTGCATCCGCAAGGCATCTGTCACCACCAAGCCATCGAAGCCCCATTCCTCCCGTAGCAACATCTTGGTGATCTGCGGGGAGAGAGAGGCCGGGATCTTCAGATTATCTTCGAGGAGTGGAAGAGCAAGGTGGCCGGACATGACACTCATCACACCGTTCTCAACGGCAGCGCGGAAGGGCACGAGTTCCAGCGAGTCGAGGCGGGCACGGTCGAAGGGGAGAACGGGCAAGTCGCTGTGTGAATCCACCGCTGTGTCGCCGTGGCCGGGGAAGTGTTTGACCGTCGCCAGCACGCCGCCATCCTGGGCTCCGTGTACGAACGCCGTCACCATGTTGGCTACCAGGCTGGGCTGCTCGCTGAACGAACGCACATTGATGATCGGGTTGTACGGGTTGTTGTTGACATCGGCGACCGGGGCGAAGATCTGGTGCGTGCCCAGCGCCCGCGCTTCCTTGGCCGTCATCCGCCCGGCCGCATAGGCCAGTGCCGTATCCCGCGTGGCTCCGATAGCCATGGTGCGGGGCAGCGTCGTGGTGTTTTCGATGCGCATGCCCGCACCCCATTCCATATCCTGCGAGACGAGCAAGGGCAGGGAGGAACGCTCCTGCAAATCATTGGCGAGCAGCGCCTGAGAAATCGGATCGCCTTGAAAGAAGATGATGCCACCGACCTCGAAGTTTTCGACGAGATCCACGAGTCGCTGATACGCCGGGTCATCGACGCTTTTGAAATCGCCATAAGCATACGACGAGAACAACTGGGAGACCTTCTGCTCCAGCGTCAGCTTTTCGAGTTGCGCCTCGGCCCAGGGACCCGTGCCGGGCCAGAGGTCGGTTTGCTGCTGGGTGGCATATTCTGCCGAGCGCGTCCAGTTGCCATGGGTGTTCCAGGCCAGCGCAGCAAGCGCTGTTAGGCCGATGATAATTACAACGATGCGGATCATGCGCAGCATGGGTTAAGCGGCTTGAATGAGCGGTCGCGGAATGGTACGAAGAAAGCAGCTAGAAGATCGGGAGTTGGACAGATGAAGGGGAAGGGCCAGGTGGGAAGAGGAAATCAGTCCCATTCTTGGAGCCCGGCACCCGCAGGGACAATGTGGTTGTCCTAATCCGTGAACGCAACTTCCCAGGCTTTCTCCACATCCTTCGGTGCAATCTCTCCGGTCACATATGCGTCGCCAGGGCGGCGGAGCACAATGAAGCGCACTTGTCCTTGACTCACCTTCTTATCAGATTGCATGGCGGTAACGAGGTCGGGGATAGCAAGATCGGCATAGGAGCCCTGAATGGGCAGGTGGCGCACGAGGGCTTTGGCGCGGGTAAAGTCTTCGTCGGGATGCAAGGTGGTAGACAGATGGAGTGCAGCGCGCATGCCGAGGGCTACGGCCTCGCCATGCGTGAGCCGTCCGTAGCCAGCCACGCGCTCGATGGCATGGCCGAAGGTGTGACCGAAGTTGAGGATCGCCCGGCGACCCTGCTCGCGTTCATCCTCGCTCACCACTTCGGCTTTGATGCGCGCTGCATGGGGCACCACCTCAGCAATGACTGCTTCGTCGCGAGCCAGCACCTGCGTCCAGTGATCCTCCAGAAAATCGAAGAATGCTGCATCGGCGATGAGCGCATGTTTGACGACTTCAGCGAGGCCGCTGGTCCATTCGCGATCCGGCAGCGTAGCCAGGGTCGTCAGGTCGGTAGCGACGAAGCGTGGCTGGTGGAAGGCCCCAATGAGGTTTTTGCCGACGGTATGGTTGATGCCTGTTTTGCCACCGAGGGCGCTGTCCACCTGTGCGATGAGGCTGGTGGGAAGCTGAATCAGCGGCAAGCCACGCAGCAGGGTTGCTGCTGCATACCCGGCCAGGTCGCCCACCACGCCGCCACCGAGGGCCAGCACCGGCGTAGAGCGGTCGATGCCCCACGACAGCGCCACGTCGTACAGAGCGTGAAGCTGAACGGCGGCTTTGCTGTCCTCACCGGGGGGAATCACACGTACCAGCGGTGTCCATCCAGCCTCAATGAGGGCGGTCTCAAGCACCGTGCGGTAGTGCTCTGCCACGTGTTCATCCGTAACGATCAGGCATCGCCGAGGCGTTAATCCACTAGCTGCCAGTAGGACCGGGACCTCCACCAATTCCGCGAAGTGGACGGCGTAGCTGCGGCCTCCCGCGAGGGCAATAGGGATCGAGGCTGGAATATCAGGAGAGGGCATGCAGAAGGATAGATGACGGTTTCTGTTTAGGTTGTTGGACAGCGTTCTCAGAATAGGACCCACTCCGGGCTCGTGCCAGTCGAAAGCGATAAAAAAACAGCGAAAGGTCGTCTTCGTCGTGTGCGAAAGGATTCGACCATCCAGCACAGGCTCGCGACCATTGATCAGGAGGTAGCGACGCTTCAGCAATAAACGTCACAAAAATGCAACGGTGGCTTACATGTAGCAGTACGCTCAGGTGTAGAAAAGGGTGAGGGAGGAAGACCCTTATCTGGTACACATGGCGCGATTCTTGAAAGGACTTTACTAGGCGCGCTACCTGTCGATACTAGGATTGGAAGCGCTTCCTAAAGGACCCATTTTATGACCGATAAAGGTAGTAACGTAATGTCGTTCGATACACAACCATGGGCATCTGCCATGAATCAGAAAACTGTACTAACCCTTGGGGCATGCGCCGTTGCAGGCGTTGCCGTATTCCAACTTAAGCGGCTGGTTGAATCCCTGCGCCATAAGCATCTGCGTTTCGACTTTCCCATCGATGAAGAACTTTTCATCGGATGGGGCGGCGGCAACCCACGTCGGGCTCGTCGCCGCGCCTGATCCTTTCGCTAATGACTAGCGGCACTCCTTTGGTGCCATCCTGCCCGGACCACGCTGGGGTTTGGGAGGTATGCTTGGCCTCTGCCATTCTGGGCAGAGGCTTTTCGTTTTTGAACGGGTTCTTTAGAAGCGCGTATCCTGACACAGATGACCAATTCGCCTTTGCTCATGCTGCCGTATGTGCTTCATTGTCCTCGCCCACCGAATTCATTCCCGGTACCGGCTGGTTTTTGCGTCCAACCGAGATGAGTTTTACGAACGTCCTACAGCTCCTGTGTCGTTTTGGGACGATGCCCCGCAGGTGCTGGCCGGGCGTGATTTGAAAGGCGGGGGGACCTGGATGGGCATGACGCGCACAGGGCGTTTCGCTGCCCTCACCAACCACCGCGATCTCCGCAATCTCAAGGAAGACGCGCCGACACGCGGGGCGCTCGTGGCGGATTTTCTGAAGAGTGAGCAGCAGCCCAAAGCCTATCTCGAAGCGCTCGCACCAGTAGCGGATCGCTATAATGGATTCAATCTGCTCGTGGGTGATGTAGACGCCCTCTACTCGTTTTCCAACGGGGATCCCGTTATCCGCAAGTTGCCGCCGGGCCTGTATGGTCTCAGCAATGCCGTGCTGGATACCCCCTGGCCAAAGGTAGAGCGCGGGAAAGAGCGACTGCGCACATGGCTACAGGCCGAGGAAATCGATGAGGAGGCGTTACTGGATTTGCTGGCCGACACCCAGAAAGCCCCGGACGAGGCACTGCCAGACACCGGCATCGGGCACGCGTGGGAACGGTTGCTCTCTTCCATTTTTATCGAGAGCAAGACGTATGGCACACGGGCGTCCACCATTGTCCTGATTGATCATGATGACCACGTCACGTTCATTGAGCGGGCGGCAGGACCGGAGGTACAGGACGCCGATCCTCAGCGCTTCGCGTTCACCATCGAACCAGAGCGCGTCACATCAGCCTAGCTGTAACAGTCTGTATATCTGACAGACACAGGGAGGATCATCGGTGGCCCGTCAACACAAATCGTTGATCAGCGATCTGCGTTCGTTTAAACCATCAATATCATGCGTTTTGAAAAAATCACCTTTGAAAACGATCAGGGCGATGTGCTGGCAGCCCGGCTGGATCTGCCCATTGATGGCGAACCAATCGCGTACGCGCTGTTCGCCCACTGTTTTACCTGTACCAAGAATCTGAACGCCGTAGGCAACATCAGCAATGCCCTCACGCAACGGGGCATCGCCGTGCTACGGTTCGATTTTACAGGGCTCGGCGAGAGCGAAGGCGATTTTTCGGACACCAACTTTTCGTCCAACATCGATGATTTGCTGGCAGCAGCGGTCTTTATGGAAGCAACCTACGCGGCTCCGACGATCCTGGTCGGGCATTCGCTGGGCGGAGCAGCCGTGTTGCAGGCCGCACACCAGTTGAGCAGCATTAAGGCCGTTGTGACCATCGGAGCACCATTTGACCCGGAGCATGTCACCCACCTTTTCGATACCTCGTTGGATGAGATCGAACACGCCGGGTGTGCCCGCGTCAATCTGGGGGGACGGCCTTTCACGGTCAAGAAGCAGTTCATTGATGATCTGAAAGCACAGCGGGTAGAAGGGAGGCTGGCGGCGCTCAAGCGTCCGCTGCTCATTTTTCACGCGCCCATCGACCAGACCGTCGGAGTCGAAAATGCAGCGCTGATCTTTAAGGCAGCGAAGCATCCGAAGAGCTACATTTCACTCGACACCGCCGACCATCTGCTGTCGGATCCTGCTGATTCCATGTACGTTGGCACTGTGCTGGCAGCCTGGGCGCTGAAGTACGTTGGTGCACGGCAGGCGCAGAAGAAACACCTCGATCCAAAGGACAACCAGGTGGTGGTCCGGCTCGATGCGCCTGGTTTCCGCACCGAAATGCTCGCCAACGGCTTCCCGCTTGTAGCTGATGAGCCCCTGTCTGTGGGGGGCACCAACACCGGACCAACACCCTACGACTACGTAGTGGCCGGGCTCGGAGCCTGCACTGCGATGACCCTGCGCATGTACGCCGAGCGCAAAGTGTGGCCGCTCGAAACCGTGGAGGTCTATCTGAATCATGCAAAGATCCACGCCGAGGATTGCACAACCTGCACCGAGAAAACAGGCAAAGTTGATCAGATTAGCCGCTTGCTGGTATTGACCGGGCCCCTCGACGATGCGCAACGCGCCCGCCTGCTTGAGATCGCCAACCGTTGCCCGGTGCATCGTACTCTGGAAAGTATGACCAACATCACCACCGATCTGGAAGTTGTGCTATGAAAGCTGTATTGGTTCGTGAAGCCGGAGGCCCCGAAAACCTGTACATCGGCGATGCGCCTCGCCCGGAGCCTGCCGAAGACGAATTGCTCGTGCGGGTACAGGCGACCGCACTGAACCGGGCTGATCTCTTACAACGGCAGGGGGCCTATCCGCCACCGAAAGGAGCGAGTGACATCCTCGGCCTAGAACTGGCTGGGACGGTCGCCGAAGTGGGAACTGGATGCGATGGATGGGCCGTGGGAGATCGGGTGTTTGGCCTGTTGCCGGGTGGTGGATATGCGGAGTATGCCGTTTTGCCTGGACGCATGGCGATGCCCATTCCAGCTATTCTTTCCTTTGAGGAGGCTGCTGCCATCCCGGAGGTTTTCCTGACTGCCTTCCAAGCGCTGTTCTGGCTGGGCCAGTTGCAAGAAGGCCAGCACGTGTTGATCCACGCCGGGGCCAGCGGGGTAGGCACGGCAGCTATTCAACTGGCACGGGCGGTGGGGGCGGTGCCTTTTGTGACCGCTTCTGCGCCGAAGCACAACGCCTGCCTCGCCCTCGGAGCCGAAGCTGCTATCGACTATCAAAGCGAAGATTTTGCTGCCCGCATCACCGACCTGACCGACGGACGGGGCGTGGAGGTTATCCTCGACTTCATCGGTGCCTCCTATTTCGAGGCCAATGTTCAGTCGTTGGCCCGTGACGGTCGTCTGGTCATCCTCGCGATGATGGGAGGACGCACCGTAGAGTCCGTTGATCTACGCTCATTGTTCAGCAAGCGCGCCCATCTGCTGTTTACCACACTTCGCAGCCGCAGCCCATCGTACAAAATTGACTTGACGCAGGATTTCGCATCGCGGATGCTGCCGCTCTTTGAGGAGGGTCGTCTCAAATCTGTCATCGACACCGTGATGGATTGGCAAGATGTACAGGACGCGCATCGCCGCATGGGAGCCAACAAAAATATTGGGAAGATCATATTGCAGGTAAACGGAGCGCCGGGTAGCAAAGGGGAATTCGCCTAGAATGTAGTGAGAGAAGGCCCCTTTTCCCGTTCAAAAGGCTGAATCGGTTGCATTCTCGTCGTGGCTGTAACGAGTGCGCAAAAATAGCGTGAAAAGGTTTAAATCGGGATAAGACCCTTCCGATATTACCAGTGCAAACCCCTTCCAATGTAGTAGAGTAAAGGAGAGACGTATGAAAGCAGAGGAACTCTGGCAAGCCTCCTTGGGCGGTCACACCTGCAAAGCATTTGCCTGGATCCAGTCTACCTCCATAGACATCCTCGACGGCAAGGGTAAGCTGTGTCGCGTACCCGGCGTACGGCGCTGGCGTGGCAGAGCCTTGATCGACCGCTCGGCCCTGCCCCAGGATCTCACCACCCCCAAAGCCCTGCGCTATTCGGGCAAAGTAATCGACGGTGACCAGGAGCGGGTTATCAGCGCTGATGTGTACCTGCATTTCTCTAGCGATGAAGTGCGCGATGTGATGGAAAATGGGCGTGAGCGATATATCGAATTTGTAGGAGCTGAGACGCCCTTCAAGGCCGATTACAAGTAGCTCGTGCATTCGTGCAGGAGGCCGTGTATATTCGAGGTTGAATTCCGTTCTTCCCTCGATAGCTGGCTCGTACCTGCATGGCTACTCAACCATCTCAAGTAACACCCGCCACTTTTAATATTATCCGCTATGCGTTGCTAGCGGGGGTGCTCCTCAT
>DATGCC010000637.1:0-4830 GCA_035312345.1 Rhodothermales bacterium | reverse complement strand
AAAACGGCGAAATATCTGGACATGAAGCCTCCTAAGCGCGGATGAATATTGCACTTGTGGTTGGTGCAATAATGAGGCCAAAATAGCAGGAATGACCACATGGTAGGCAGCAGATCATCTATCAAAAAGGGTTGGGTTCTGCGTCCGTTCATTCAGGGCTTCAATCAACCGGCGGTTGGCGCGCGGGAAAGCATAATCAGCGAGTTCGGGCACCGTCACCCAGCGGATCGGCTGGCCTTCACGGGCCGCCGGGGTGCCAGCAAGGATTCGGCAGCGAAAAGCATGGAGCGTGATCTTGAAATGCGTAAACGCATGGGAGATGCGCTGAAAGAGATCGCCAATTTCGATGTCGATGCCCAGTTCTTCGCGCACCTCACGCTGACAGGTTTCCGCGATGGTTTCTCCCTCCTCTTGTTTGCCGCCGGGGAATTCCCACAGGCCGCCCAGCATTTTGTCTTCCGGACGCCGTTGAATCAGGATACGACCTTCACCGTCGAAAATAAGTCCCACGGCGATGTCGTAGTGGGGGACAGGTGCTTTCTTTTTTTTGACAGGAAACGCTTCGGGGGTGCCGAGGGCATAGGCCTCGCATACGTCGTTGACGGCACACCGGGGGCAGGTGGGGTTGGCAGGCATGCAAACGGTTGCGCCGAGTTCCATTATGGCTTCGTTGAACGCACCGGGTTGCTCCGGGGCGAGCAGGTCGTCGGCCAGTTGTTGCAGATGGCGTTTCGTGCGGGTTTTGTTGACTTCATCTCGGATGGCAAAGACACGGGTCAGGACCCGCGCCACATTGCCATCAAGTACAGCATGAGGCCGTTCGTAGGCAAGCGACAACACCGCCGCTGCTGTGTATGGGCCGACGCCAGGCAACGCACGAATGGCATCGTAGGTGTCTGGCACACGGGCATCGAAATCATCAACGACCATCTGCGCTGCCCGGTGCAGGTTGCGCGCCCGCGAGTAGTAGCCCAGCCCTTCCCATTGCTTGAGCACCTCGTCCAGGTCGGCTTTTGCCAATGCCTCAACGGTAGGGAAAGCTTCGGTGAACCGTTCGTAGTACGGCTCTGCCTGATCCACCCGCGTTTGTTGAAGCATGATCTCGGAAATCCAGATGCGATAGGGATCATTGGTTTGCCGCCACGGCATGTCGCGCTTAACAGCCTCAAACCAGTCGATCAGATTGTTTCGGAAAACACGGAGATGGTCCTCCGTAAGGGGGGTGGAAGGGGATTCGTCAGGCAAGAAGTTGGAAGGGTATGTAGTGACAGGGAATGTACGTTTCCTAACGACGAGCGCGGTCTCTGGTTCGATGCCCAACCCATCAGGAACGGCACTGCAGAGCACACGTTTGTCAGGCGAAGTCCACGAAGCCCGCGGTATGGTACAGCGTGAATCCCTTTTCTTCTCTCATCAGGCCTGCAACAGTGCGGCGCGGTCTCGGCGTACTGGGTTTGCTGTTGGGAATCGCGTGTTCTCAAAGCGTAGCCGCACAGGCTTTGCCCGATTCTACCGTCAAACGACAGCCCCATCCTCCTGCTACCTGGCAACTGATTGCCGATAGACGCCTGCAAGACTGGTCGCCAGCGCATCGTTGGCCGGTCGATAGTTTGCATAGTGCCGCGCAGGCAGCCGTGCAGCAGCTTCAGCAGGCAGGGCACTATTTTGCCCAGATCGACTCCGCCCAGGTCGATACGAGCCAGACGCCGCCCATTGTCCGGCTTTACGCCACGGCGGGGCCAGAAGTCGAGATTGGAGCCGTACGCATCAAAGGGGCCGCGGCGATTGATTCGTTGGCACTCCTGGCGATGATGGATACGCGGCCCGGACGCACGCTTGATCCCGCACGCCTGGAAACGGACCTGGAAGCTATCCTGTTGCGGTACGAGCGTGCAGGCCTGCCATTGGTGCAAGCCCGCATCGAAGACATCGCGCTGATGCCGGGCGATCCGCCGCGCCTCGCCATCCTGATTCACATCGACAAAGGCATGGCACTGCGACTTAAGCGGGTAGAGGTGCCGGGAGCAGAGCGTACGAAAGCCGCTTATGTGGCCCGCATCACTGAGTTAGGCATCGGGCGTCCGTTGCTTGGTTACGACCCTACAGCGATTCAGCAACGGCTAGAAGCGACCGCCTACTTCAGCAATGTCGGTACGCCGGAGCTATACATCGAAGGCGACAGCGTGGCGATCATCCGCATCCCACTTGATGAAGAGCCGCCGGGTGCGTTCGACTTGGTGCTTGGCTATCTGCCACCTCCGCCAGGCGATGAAGGTGGGGGGAGCCTCATCGGCAACGGGCACCTGAACCTGCGCAACCTGTTTGGCGCGGGTCGTCATCTGTCGCTTAAGCTCAATCGCTTGCCGGGCGAAGTCAGCAGCGTTGATGTGCGGGCAGGCGATCCGTTTGTGCTGGGCCTGCCGTTGCGGGCAGAAGCGCGTTTTGCGGGGCTTCAGCAGGATTCTACATATGGCAAGCAAGAGTACGGACTCGAAGTCGGCTATTTTTTCAACCGGGTGTTGGAAGTGTTTGGGACGGGTAGCCGCGAGGTAACACGGCCCAGCCAGGCGGGCGAGCGGCTCGTCGGCGGGCGGCAGCGCATCGCACGAGCAGAGGCCCTGTTTTTGGGCGTTGGCCTTCGGATCCAGCGCATCGACCGGCGCATCAACCCGCGACAGGGCTATTTTTTCGAGACGAATGTGGAGCAGGGGCGCAAGACGCGTACCGCCACGCGCATCACTGCCGAGCAGGACACAACGACCGAACGCATCGGGCTGCGGCAGGAGCGGCTACGGGCACAGGCGCGTTTGTATCTACCCACCTTCACGCGGCAACTCGTCGTGCTCGGCGGCGAAACGGCGATGCTACTCGGTGAGGAAGGCGAGTTTGACGAGAGCGACTTCTTTCGCCTCGGCGGAGCCACATCGTTGCGCGGCTACAACGAAGAGCAGTTCCGGGGTCGCATCGTAGCGCGGGCACTGGCTGAATACCGCTATCAGATCGACCGCACTTCGTACGCCGCGTTGTTCTTTGATCTGGGCTACCACGAACGTCCCCAGTTCGTCGACCCCGACACGAACCGCGTGATTGAAGCGCAGCGGGCGTTTCATCCAGGCTTTGGCGTCGGCTTTCAAGTCGGCACCGACATTGGCCTCATCAACCTGAGTCTTGCCGCCAACCCTGATGATGCTACAGGCCTTCGGGCGCATCTCGGCCTTTCTATCGGACTGTAGTGATTTTGGATTTTCGATTGGCGATTTTTGATTGTTTAGGGACCGACTATCTCTCATACTCAACATGACGACTAGCTTCTACGCACCGCTCGAAAACATCCGTGATCAGGCGTATGTGGTATTGCCCGATGACGAGGCTGCGCATGCCGCTCGAGTGCTGCGCAAACAGGCGGGCGACGAGATTATTGTGGTAGATGGGGAGGGAGGCTGGTACCGGGTGCGGCTCGATCAGGTCGGGAAACGCAAGGCGAGCGGTGTGATTGTAGAAGCACGGCGCGAGGTGGGGGAGCCGGGCTACTCGTTGCGCATCGGGCTAGCGCTGCTCAAGAATCGCAACCGATTCGAGACGTTTCTGGAGAAAGCCGTCGAGATGGGGGTTTCGGAAGTGGTGCCGCTCCTCACACAGCGTACCGAGAAAGCCAGCCTCAAGGCGCAGCGGACGCACAACTTGCTCGTCGCGGCGATGAAGCAATGCGGGCGCAGTCGGCTCATGCGCGTGACTAAGCCAACGGTTTTTGGCGAGGCGCTTACAGAAACCTCATCGGATACAAAACTCATCGCCCACGAGGCAGTAGATCCTGCACATGGCCTGCTTCCGATTCTTTCGCGAGAGCAGGCGCAATCCTGTTTCATGCTCATAGGCCCCGAAGGCGGATTTACCGAGGAGGAGATCGAAGTCGCCCAGCAGGCCGGTTTCACTCCTATCTCACTGGGACCGCGACGCTTGCGGGCGGAGACCGCCGCGCTGGTCGCTGCTTCGGCGATGATGCTGATAGCTACGTAATCAAAGTAACAGATGAAAAACCTAGAAGAACAAACGCTGGATTCGGAGCAACTCGTCGATGGCAAGCTGCTCAAGGTGTATCGCGACAGGGTGACGCTGCCGGATGGCACCACCTCGCATCGGGAGTGGATCAACCATCCGGGTGCCGCTGCCGTTGTCGCCCTTCTCGACGATGATCGTATTCTGATGGTCCGGCAATATCGCTATCCGGCGCGGGACATCTTTCTCGAAATTCCTGCCGGTACGCTGGATGGAGACGAAGCCCCGGAAAAAGCCGTCATCCGTGAGTTAAAAGAAGAAACTGGCTATGCGGCACAGCGCTGGACCCACCTCGGGGCGCTCTACAATTGCATTGGCTACAGCAACGAACGCATTCACATTTTCCTGGCTCAGGACCTGACGCCGGGCGAGCAACAATTGGACAGCGGCGAGTTTATCGAAGTGGAAAAGGTGCCTTTCGAGGAAGCGGTGGCCCAGGCCCGTCGGGGCGATTTGCAGGACATGAAAACGGTGGCAGGCCTGCTGTGGGCAGAAGGACATTTGAGCAACAAGTAAATAGGTGTCAGGTCTCGCACACACCAAACAGGTGATCCTGAAATCCCGGCGAAGAAACCGAAAGGCCTTGTCCCCGTTTACGGCCCTTGCTATTTTAACCAGACTCACCAAACAGGTCCCGAAGCTCGCATGAGCGCGACCTGGCTAAGGAAATCAAGCGGGGAAATCCATGTTTATCTTTTTGATTGTCGTCATTGCCCTAATTGGGTTGATTATGACGCTGCTGGTGTTGCTCCAGTCTGGTAAAGGCGGCGGGTT
>DATGCC010000636.1:0-3789 GCA_035312345.1 Rhodothermales bacterium | reverse complement strand
GATCCTGAAACACAAAGCCCAGCCCATCGGCACCAGCCCGCTGCCCATGCCCACGTAGTTGCTCTGAATCAGCGAAACCATCATGCCTGTCGAGTCGGCGGTGGTGAGGTAGATCGTGTCGCCCCTTTCAAGCTTCGTCTCATCCAGCACTTCGATGCGCTGGAGCGCTTTGTCCATGCGGATGAGGTCGCGGCGTCCGGCGGCGTAGTCTTTGGAGAGCAGTTGGTCGAGGGGTACGTCGTAGAAAGCAGGGTCGGCGTAGAACCGGGCGCGGTCTTCGAAGGCGAGCTTCTTGGCCTCAGCCTGGACGTGCAGGTAGTCGGCGCTGTTGTGGCCCATCGCAGCAAGGTCGTAGCCTTCCAGGATGTTGAGCATCTGCAACGCGGCGATACCCTGGCCGTTGGGCGGCAGCTCGTACACGTCATACCCCCGATACGTCACGCTCACCGGCTCGACCCATTCGCTCGTGTGTGTCGCCAGATCCTCCTTCCGCAGATACCCGCCGATGCGCTGCATGTAGGCATCGATCACCTCGGCTATTTCTCCCTCATAAAACACGGCGCGTCCGCCTTCAGCAATCTTGCGGTAGGTGTTCGCCAGATCCGGGTTGCGGAAGATTTCTCCCTCTTTCGGAGCCTGCCCGTCGATCAGAAACGTTGCGCGGAAGTTGTCAAATTCCTCGATCACCTCCATGTTGGCCTCGAATCGATCCAGGCCGTACTGCCAGTAATGCGCAATGACCTGCGAGAGGGGAAAGCCGTCTTCGGCATAGCGGATGGCGGGCGCAAGCACCTCGGTCATGGGTAGCGTGCCGAACCGATCATGCAGTTCAAACCACCCGTCCACGGCTCCTGGCACCGACACGGGCAGCGAACCCCAGTTGGGAATAGCACGGGCGTCACCGATGGCGGCCTGCATTTTTTCCAGCGTCAGCCCCTGCGGCGTGCGTCCGCTGGCGTTGAGACCGTAGAGTTGTTCCGTCTCGGGATCCCAGACGATGGCGAACAAGTCACCGCCGATGCCGCTGCCCGTCGGCTCCATCAGCCCGAGCGTGGCGTTGGCTGCAATCGCTGCATCGACGGCCGAGCCGCCCTGTTTCAACACCTTGAGCGCGACCTGCGTGGCAAGCGGCTGACTGGTAGCTGCCATGCCGTGCTGCGCGGCAACGGGGCTGCGCGTGGCAAAGGGTTGCCCAGCGATCCGATCACCGCCACCGGACTGGGCATACGCGAGCATAGGCGCAAAGAGCATAAGACCGAGGATAAGGAGCCGCATGGCGCGTTGAGGATTGATGGGACGGTCGATGGTCGAAAGACGAAGGATGAAGATGTTTTCAGATCCTTCGATATTCGACATTCCTTGTTGGATATTCAAAATTTTCTTGTAAAGCATCCGACAACCTCTTTACTTCCAGCGTTCCCCTAATATCCCACGGGCTGCATGCGTACCCTTTTCAACCTGCTTGTTCTGGCCTGGCTGATGCCCTGGCTCGCTACGGCACAGCCATCCGACACCGTGTTCACCGTCATCCTCGAAGGCGGCACAGTGTACGATGGCCTCGGCACTGAACCCATCGTCGCGGATGTGGGCGTGCTGGATGACCGCATCACGACCATCGGTGATCTCTCAGACCGGCGCGCCGGGTTGCGGCTGGATGTGGCGGGGCTGGCGGTGGTGCCGGGCTTCATCGACATTCACAGCCACGCTGACAGAGGCATTCTGGAGCGCCCGCTGGCAGAGAACTACGTCCGGCAGGGGGTCACAACCGTAGTGGGCGGGCCGGACGGTAGCTCGGCCTATCCTGTCGGCGAGTTTCTGGCCCGGCTGGACGTGACGCCGCCTGCCATCAACTTCGGCACGATGGTAGGACACAACACTATCCGCCGCCGCGTGATGGGCAACGAGAACCGCACCCCGACACCCGATGAACTGGCCGCCATGCAGGATTCCGTTAAGCACGCAATGCGAGACGGTGCCTTTGGGCTCTCAACAGGATTAAAATATGTGCCGGGAGCCTATGCCGAGACCGAAGAAGTGATTGCGCTGGCCCGCGAGGCAGCGCAGTACGGCGGGTTCCACAAGAGCCACATGCGCGACGAAGGGCTGGACGTGCTCGCCAGTGTGGAGGAGACCATTCGCATTGGCGAGGAGGGCCATCTGCCTACGCAGCTCACGCATCACAAGGTCATCGGCAAGTTCATGTGGGGCCAGAGCACCGAGACGTTGCGGATGGTGGACGCCGCCCGCGCCCGAGGTGTGGATGTCTCCATCGACCAGTATCCCTACATTGCCTCCAGCACGGGCCTCACGATTCTGTTTCCGGCCTGGAGCCTCGAAGGCAACCAGGACGATCTCGTCGCCCGCTTGCAGGATGCTGAAGCCCGTGCCAAAATCAAGGACGCCATCATCTTCAACCTCGAACGGGATCGGGGCGGCGGCGACCCGGCGAACGTAGCCGTGGCCTACTGTGCCTGGGACACGACCCTCAACGGCCTGAACCTCGCCCAAATTCTCGAACAGCGCGGCCAACTCGTCACCGTGGAACGCGCCGCCGAGTTGGCGATGGACCTGCAAGAGCAGGGCGGCTTCCAGGGCATTTTCTTCGCGATGTCGGAAGACGATGTCGAGCGGATCATGCAGCACCCGATGACCATGATCGCCTCCGACGGCGGCATCCCGATGATGGATCGCGGTGTACCCCATCCACGCAACTACGGCACCTTCGCCCGCGTGCTGGGCCGCTACGTGCGCGAGCAGGGCGTGCTCTCCTTCGCCGAAGCCCTCCGTAAGATGACCAGCCTGCCGGCTCAGCGCCTCGGTCTCTCCGAGCGCGGCGTCGTGCGCGTGGGCGCTTTTGCTGACATTGCCGTGCTGGATCCCGAGACGATCATTGACCACGCGACGTTTGCCGAGCCGCACCAGTACGCGACAGGCGTGCAATATGTCTTCGTCAACGGACGGGCGGCTTTGCTGGAGGGCGCGATGACGGGCGTGCGGGCAGGCCGGGCCTTGCGCAAATCTCAACCAACTGACCATTGAACGTGAGGTGCCTCGGCGAGGCGTCTCTACATCCTTTTGGATAATGCTTAAATCCTTTTTGCTGCTTTGCTTGCTGGTGCCTGCCTCCGTGTTTGCGCAGGATACCGATACCGTGTTCACCGTCATCCTCGAAGGCGGCTCGGTGTACGATGGCCTCGGCAATGAACCCATCGTCGCAGATGTGGGCTTGCTGGATGATCGTATCGCGGCCATCGGCGACCTCTCGGAGCGACGCGCCGGGGTGCGGCTGGACGTGACCGGGCTGGCGGTGGTGCCCGGCTTCATCGACATTCATAGCCACGCCGACAGCGGTATCCAGGAACGACCGCTGGCGGAGAACTACCTGCATGAAGGCGTTACGACGGCGATGGGCGGACAAGATGGTGGCTCGGCCTATCCGGTCGGCGAGTTTCTGGCGCGGATTGAGGCACTGCCACCAGCCATCAACTTCGGCATGTTTGTCGGGCATGGCACCAGCCGCGCCCGCGTGATGGGCAATGTAGACCGTGCACCCACCAATGCCGAGTTGAAAGAGATGCAGGCCATGGTCGTGCAGGCCATGGAAGACGGCGCGTTCGGGCTGTCGTCCGGGCTGGAATACACGCCGGGTGCCTATGCCAAAGCGGACGAGCTCGTCGCGCTGGCACAGGTGACGGCTCCCTATGACGGCCTTTACATCAGCCACATCCGCGACGAAGGCAGTCGGCTGGAGGAAAGTGTTGCTGAGGTGATCCGCGTGGGCGAGGAAGG
>DATGCC010000635.1:0-3582 GCA_035312345.1 Rhodothermales bacterium | reverse complement strand
GCATCCACCGCGTGACGGTTCCGATGGGGGAAGACGCCAAGATTCGGGAGATCGTAGCGGGCTGGCGCGCTGGCAGGCCGCGCTTCGCCATCTCTTTTGAAGGACAGGCCCTGCGGGATTTTGTGGCCCACATCACCAGATACGGCTGGCAATATCCTGCCGATGAAAGCGCCCCGCCCAGTGTGGTGATGAATTTCGCTTCCTACAGCTACGGTCTCTTAAATGCCATCACCTACGATCCCATTGCCGAGGCGGATTTCGATGTCCTGGAGCGCTTTGCCCGGGTGCTGGAGCAGACCTACACCCGGTTTCTGGATCTGAAGCAGGCCGAGGCCCGTGCCCGTGAAGCGGCCCGCCAGGCCGCCCTCGACCGCGTCCGTGCCGAGATTGCTTCGATGCGCAGCGCCGACGACCTCCAGCGCATCACCCCGCTCATCTGGCGCGAGTTGACCACGCTCGGCGTGCCCTTCTTCCGGTGCGGCGTTTTCATCATGGACGAAGACACCGAGCAGATCCAGGCGTTCCTGACGGACCCAGAGGGGGCCTCCCTCGCTGCGCTTGAAATCCCCTACGACAGCGCCCCGAAGACGCAGGAGGTGGTGGTATACTGGCATAACAAACAGGTCTATACCGAGACGTGGGATCGGGAGCAGTTCGTCGATTGGACCGAGACCATCACGGCACGAGGCTACATGGCTCCGACCAATTCGTATAAAGAAGCCAACGAACCATCAGAGACGCTGGCCCTCCACTTCGCGCCGTTCGAACAGGGGATGCTCTACGTCGGGGGTACCGACCCGCTCGACGAGGAAGCCATTGACACCGTGAAAGCGCTGGCTGATGCGTTTGCGGTGGCCTACGCTCGCTACGAGGACTTCCGGCGGTTGGAAGCCAAGCACCAGGAAGTGGAAGCCGCCATGGCAGACCTGCGGGCAACCCAACAGCAACTCATTCACAGCGAGAAGATGGCCTCGCTGGGGGTGTTGACAGCGGGCATCGCGCACGAAATCAAGAATCCACTCAACTTCATCAACAACTTCGCCGCACTCTCCCGCGAACTCGTGGATGAACTCGAAACGACGACCACGCCCGAGGAGCGGCAGGCGCTTCTTACCGATCTTAAGGCGAGCGCTGAGAGGATTGAGGCACATGGACGGCGCGCCGACAGCATCGTGCAGTCCATGATGCAGCATGCCCATGGCGGGGCGCATCAGCGAGAGCGGGTCGATTTCAACCGGTTTGTGAATGAATACGTTGATCTGGCACGGCACGGCAAACGAGCCCAGCAGCCCGACTTCAATGTGGAGGTTCTGCGTGAGTATGATGAAAGCGTGGGGCGTGTGACGCTGGTTCCGCAGGAGATGGGGCGGGTGCTGATCAACCTGCTGACGAATGCTTTCGACGCGGTGGCAGAGCAGACCACCTCGGTCAAGGAACCCTACGCACCGCAGGTGCGGATTGCTACGCAGCGGAGCGGTCAACAGGTAGAAGTACGCGTGCAGGACAACGGGCCGGGTATTTCATCGGGGATCATGGACAAGATTTTCGAGCCGTTTTTCACGACGAAGCCGACAGGCAGTGGCACAGGGTTAGGTTTGTCTCTGAGCTACGACATCGTCACGCAGGGCCACGGCGGCACGCTGACGGTCGAAAGCGAAGAAGGGCAGGGTGCGGTCTTTAGCATTCGGTTTCCTATCACCGTATGATCGAGAAGAGTATGAATGCATTCTTTCTGACGACAGCGATTATTCCCCGCATTTGTTTTGTCATCCTGTTTGCGGTGGCGGTGGCGTATCTGCTCAGCCTCAAGCACAAGTCGGCAGCCACCTGGTGGCTCATCGCCTTTTGCGTGGGCCTGGCGCTCGTCGACATCGGATGGGACCTGCCGTTTGCGGTTCCGTTGACCCAGATGGAGCCCGGCGTCTACCATCTGGTTTTTTTGTTAGGGCAAGGGTTGTTCATCCCGTTGGGATTGGCTTATGTGCAATTTGCGTATGCCTTCCGAGGGAATCCGTATCCGCGTGAGGCCCGCATGCTGGCGTGGATTTTAGGGGTGCTGGCGGTGGGCGTCCTGCTCCTGATTCTGTTCACGCCCGCGTATGTCTTTTCGCCCCTGTTGGCCTGGAATCAGGTGGGTGCTTTGCTGTCGATGTTGCTTCTGAGCCTGTGGGCGGCCATCGTTTTTCTGCGAAAGACGCTGCGGTTTTCGAGCGATGCACGGGCATTGCAAGCCGCCCCTGAGGATAACGACACAGCCAGTGCCTGGACGCATCTGCGGAAGCCCTACGGTCGGGCTGCGCGGGCGTGCCGGACGTTTTGTGGGATTTCGCTCTTGTTTCTGCTCTTCACGGTTGGCGGCGGATTGGCCTGGGCGTTGGGCATTTTCGAGGCCTTTGGTGAGTTTCTTTTCATAGCGGGTTACATCCTGTTTCTCTACGGCATGCTGGTGGCGTATGTGAACTATGCCCCGGAGCCGACCACCGTGCAGGTCAAGCTCGTCGGTGCGGCGCTGGTGACGACGCTGCTGATCTTCGTGTTGCTCGCCCTCACGCTGTTTGGGGAGGAGCGCATGCTGGCAGCCAGCGGGGTGGCCTCGCCACCGCCCCACACCCTCCGCTTCGACCCCGACGTAACGGGCGGCTATACCGTGACCGCGCAGCCCCTGCAGCTAGACCCTGTGCTCGGCGATACGCTGGGGCTGACGAATGACACCGTTCGAGAAGTAACGCTGCCCTTCGATTTTCCTTTCTACGGGCAGACCTGGAAGACGCTTTACGTCAGCGACAACAGCCGGGTCAGCATGGGGCCTCCCGCAGACATCGATCAGGTGCTGACGCTCTGGGCCTCGTTTCACACCCATCCCTTCATCGCCCCACTCGGCATCGACCTGGACCCGACGCAGGGCGGCGGTGTGTTCTACAAAGCCACGCCCGAGGCCGTTACCCTTACCTGGCATGAGGTCCCGTTCCACAAGGACACCCATCGGCATACGGCCCAACTGGTGCTCTATCCTACCGGAGCCATTGCCATGCACTACGCCGCACCCGGTAGCGGACCGGTGGCCTCAGAACTCTGGCAACTCGGGTTGCGTGGTCTGCATCCAGGCGGCGTGAATGTGCCGAGGCAGGTCCTACCGCGTGAGCCCGTGGAGGTGCTTCGTAGCGCCGCCGGGGTGGCCCTCCTCGAAGACTATGCCACGCAAGTCTATGCCTATCAGGAAGCGCAGGGTGTGCCGTTGTTCTGGTTTGTCATCTCGACGGCGCTCTTCATTCTTTTCGTCTTTCCCTACCTCTTTCGGTACAGCCTGCTCAAACCGCTGGATCGGCTCCTGGCGGGTGTCCGGCGCGTAGAGGCGGGCCAGACGGATACGGTGGTCGGTGTCGAGGTTGAGGACGAGATTGGCCTGCTGACACAGCATTTCAATGGAATGACGCATGCCGTCCACGAGGCCGAAACAAAGCTGCACGCCTACGCCGAAACCCTCGAAGACAAAGTGGAGGCCCGCACCGCCGAACTGGCCCGCTCGCTGGAAGAACTGAAAGCGGCGCAGGCGCAACTGGTGCAGCAAGAAAAGATGGCCTC
>DATGCC010000634.1:0-3619 GCA_035312345.1 Rhodothermales bacterium | reverse complement strand
CCTGAAAAGCTTCGAGCGCGACATCATAGGCTCCGGCTCCGGCAGCGCGCTGGGCGAAGCCGAAGAGCACCTGGCCGTCCTCTTTTTCGAGCCGGTCGATAGCGCGGAAGGCGTCGAAGGCTTTCTCGTAATTCTGGTCCTCCATGTAGAGCCAGCCCAGGATCTCGCGGTAGCTGCGGTTGAGCGGATGCTTGCGCACGCCGCGTTCCGTAGCCGCGATGCTGGCTTCGAGCGCGCCTTCCTGCTCCAGAAAACGATTGAGGCGGTTGCGTACCAGATTCAGTTGCCGCTCGTTGACCGCTAGCAGGTTCAGGTACTCCTCCATCGCCTGCTCGTGCTTGCTGGTGAGGCTGTAGAGGTAGGCGAGGTCAATCTGATAGAGCGCATGCTGCCCGAGGTCGCGGCGGCCCTGTTCCAGCACCTCGATGGCTTTGTCGAAGAGCCGCACATTGAGCATCGAACTGTAGATGGCGCGGTAGACTTGCTCGTTCGGATCCGAGCGTGGGATGGCGGAATCCCAGAGGTCGAAGGCCGCCTGCTCATCCCCTTGCAGATAGGTGAGGCGGGCTTTCTCGGCGATGAGGGCGGTGGGGTCACCCGTGTTGCGTGCCATCCAGTCATCCACGAGGGCAAGGGCGTCGTCGTAACGCTTGACGTTTTCGTACGCCTCTTTCAGCTTGTCATAGAACGCGTAGGTCGAGGGGCTGTCGGCGTAGAGGTCTTCTAGCAGGCCGATGGCACGGTCATACTGCCCACCGCGAATGTACGTATCGGCCAACTGAAAGCGGGCTACGAGTGTGCTATCGACGCCGGGCGGCGCGACGGCGCGGACGGTGACGCGCTGGGCCTGAGCAGGCAGCGCGCAGAGGGCGAGCAGGAGAACAAGCAGCAAGGTACGAGCCATGGAGATACTTGAAACGTGAAACGTGAAACGTGAGGCCTGCCCCGGACTTGATCCGGGGGTGCTTTGCTGCAACGTTGCTAGGGCTTCCTCACGTTTCACGCATCACGCATCACGTTTCGTGGAGTAAAGCAACGGGGGTTGTGATATAGCCATTCGTCCTGCTAAGTTTCGGTCTTTGCTGGGAGATAGCTAAATGGGGGAAGCAAATGATAGCCTTCGTCGTAAGCTTCATCCGCGTTCTCCCATCCACTATCCACCAGCCCTGCATGTCTTCTTCCAACGGATGGCCGTCCGGCCTTAGTATCCTCGGTGCGACGGGGTCCATCGGTACGCAGACGCTCGATATCGTGCGGCTCTTTCCGGATCGATTTCGGGTGCGGGCGCTCACAGCCCACCGCAATGCCAATTTGCTGGCGCAGCAAGCGCTTGAATTTCAGCCCGAGTGTGTGGTGATTGGAGACGAGGCGGAAGCTGCTGGGTTGCGTAAGGCATTGGCAGGAACAGATATTCGCGTGCTGGCGGGTGCGGAAGGCCTATGCGAGGCGGCGACGCTGGCAGAAGTCGATACGGTGGTAGCAGCCGTGGTAGGCTTTGCAGGATTGGAACCGGTGCTGGCCGCCATTCGGTCGGGTAAAAAAATCGCCCTGGCGAACAAAGAGACCCTGGTGGTGGCGGGTGCGCTCGTCAATAAGCTGTTAGATGAACACGGCGGTTCACTCATCCCTGTAGACAGCGAGCACTCGGCGATCTTTCAGTGCCTCGTCGGGGAGCCAGCGCACGCGGTAGAGACGCTGGTGCTGACAGCGTCCGGCGGTCCCTTTCGTACGCGCCCGGCCGAGACGTTTGTTGATATCACGCGGGCCGAGGCGCTGAATCATCCCAACTGGTCGATGGGCGCGAAAATCACCATTGACTCGGCGACGATGATGAACAAAGGGCTGGAAGTGATTGAGGCGCGCTGGCTCTTCGACATTCCTGCTGACCGCATCGAAGTGCTCGTTCATCCCCAATCCATCATCCACTCGATGGTGACGTTCACCGATGGCTCAACGAAGGCGCAACTCGGCGTGCCGGACATGAAGGTGCCCATCCAGTATGCGCTCAGCTACCCGGACCGCTGGCCCGCGCCGCACGAACGGATCGACTGGCAGACGTTGCACTGTCTCGACTTTGAGCCACCAGACTTCGATAAATTTCCATGTTTGCGCCTCGCCTACGACGCGGTACGCCACGGCGGCACAGCCCCCGCCATTTTGAATGCAGCCAACGAGCAGGCTGTGGCGCTTTTTTTGAAGGATCGCATTCAATTTGTCGAGATCCCGCACCTCGTAGAAGCCGCGCTAGAAGAACTGGCAGTGTCGGTGCAGCCTTCTTACGAAACGCTCGTAGAGGCAGATGCAGGGGCGCGGCGGCTGGTGCTGGAACATGGCAGGGCGCTCTCCGATTGAAAGCACGCTTTGCTCTCGTTGAACGAACACGTCCGTCACCCCGGATACTTTATAAATGAGTTAAGCATACAGGTGAGACGTAAAACGTGAAACGCAAGGGCGCTTTGAACGGCCTTTCCTGGCACCTTCACGTTTTACGTCTCACGCTTTTACGCTCCATCTCACACATTCCAGCTGAATCAAGTGGATATTCTCATTGCGATCTTATCGGTGCTGGCGGCCATCATGATTCTCGTGTTTGTGCACGAGATGGGGCATTTTCTGTTCGCCAAGTTGTTCAAGATGCGCGTGGACCGTTTCTCCGTAGGGTTCCCGCCAAAAATCGTCGGGAAGCAGATCGGCGAGACGGAATATGTGCTGGGTGCGACGCCGCTGGGCGGCTACGTCAAGATCGCCGGGATGGTGGACGAGAGCCTGGACACCGACAACCTGGAAAGCGAGCCGGAGCCGTGGGAGTTCCGCGCCAAGCCGGTCTGGCAGCGCATCCTCGTCATCACCGCTGGTGTGATCTTCAACATCATTCTGGCCGGGGTCATCTTCATTGGCATCAAGTTCGCCTACGGGGATGCACAGGCACTCGCCACCGAAGATGGCTCGGTGTACGTAGCCGATAGCACGCTGGCCTACAACATCGGCCTGCGCACAGGCGACCGCGTCCTGTCGATCAGTGGGCAGCCGTTCGATCCCTATGATGGCCTCAAGAGCTTTGAAGCGCTACTCGCTGATCCGCTGACCATCGAAGTCGAGCGCGACGGGCGGGTGATAAGCTTCGACGGACCGGACGACATCACGACGCAACTGGGCCGGGCAGGCGGATTGGGCCTGTCGTTCGAGCCGAGTGTGATTGGGCAGGTCTCGCCGGAGTCGGCTGCCGACAAAGCAGGGTTGCAGGCTGGGGATCGCATTACGAACATCGATGGCGCGGCCGTGCAGTTCTGGGTGCAGATGTCGAATCGCATCGAAGCCTCTGAGGGAGCACCCATCCTGGTGCGCTGGGTGCGTCCCGACTCTGTCTCGACGCCCGAAACAGGCTCGCTGACACCCGTAGGGATTACGACAGGCGGCAAAGTTTATGAGACCACCGTCACGCCGATGAGTGACAACGGACGGCCTTACATCGGCGTGTTGCCGGGGGTGCGTTACGAAGAATATGGCCTTGGCGAATCCATCGTTGGCGGCATCACCGACACGTGGCTGAATACGAAATTGACGTTCATCAGCCTGAAACGCATCTTTACCGGACGCGAGAATATCCGCGAAAACCTCG
>DATGCC010000633.1:0-3432 GCA_035312345.1 Rhodothermales bacterium | reverse complement strand
CCCGGTGTCGTCAAGCCCTACTTCATGTTCGGCGACAGCAAGAACCCGATGCAGATCTGGTTCACCGACCTCGCCAGCGACAGCGCGGAGGTACTCATCGGGCGCGGCTCCGACCAGATCGAACCTGCTGAGGGGACGCTCGATCACTACGCCAACTACGAGGACGGCGTATGGACGGTCATCTTCAAACACGCCCGACAGCCCGAGGGTGGCCTCGCCTTCACCGAAGAAACGTTCGTGCCCATCTCCTTCACCGTGTGGGATGGCTTCAACCAGGAACGCGGCAACCGGCGCGGCCTCACCGCCTGGTACCACCTGTACCTCGCGCCGATGGAGGTCCAATCCGCCGCCATCCCGATGGCGAAATGGGCCCTGATTGCGTTGCTGATCGAACTGCTCATCGTCGGCCTCGTCCGCTGGCGGGCCAAACGTGAGCCGGCTGTGGCATGATTAGAAGAGGGGGAAAGAGGGAAAGGGAGAAAGGGGGAGGAAAAGACGCTCCCATTCACCCTTTTCCCCTCTCTCCCTTTCAAAAACACCATCGTTTTCTATCAGAAAGTAGTCCAACTCATCTCAACGTCGTGCCGCAGTACACCCCTTCGCTCATATCCTGGAACCTCACCAAGAAGTGCAACCTGCGCTGTCCGCACTGCTATATGGAAGCGGGCCGCCCCGAGGAGCGCGAGCTGACGACGGATGAGTGCCTCGCGCTGATCGACGAGATGCACGCCCTCGGCACGGAGATGCTGATCCTGACGGGCGGCGAGCCGCTGCTGCGCAAAGACATCTACGCCATCGCCCGCCGCGCCACTGAGACAGGCATGTGGGTGGTGATGGGCACCAATGGCGTGCTCATCACGGATCAGGTGGCCGAAAAGATGGTCGAGTGCGGCGTCAAGGGTGTAGGCATCAGCATCGACTCCATCGACCCGGCGCGGCACAACGGGTTTCGGGGCGGTCCGAAGGCATGGGAATATTCGGTGCGGGCGCTGGATATCTGCCGAGCACACGGCCTGGAAGTGCTGGTGCAGACGACGGTGATGGAAGAGAATTATGACGAGATCCCGGCGCTGCTGGACTTCGCCCGCGAGCGGGGTGCGTGGTCGTTCAACCTGTATTTCCTCGTCAAGACGGGGCGCGGTGAGCAGATGCACGAACTCTCGCCCGCCCGCACCGAGGCGATGCTCACCGATCTGGTAACGATGCAGCATGACTACCGCCCGATGCTGGTCCGTTCAAAATGTGCGCCGCAGTTCAAACAGATCGCCTATGCGATGGGGCGCGGCGGGCTGGAAAGCGGCGGCTGCATGGCAGGCACACAGTATTGCCGCATCACCCCCGGCGGCGACGTGACACCCTGCCCCTACATGACTGTCGTAGCAGGCAACGTGCTCGACCAATCCTTCACCGACATCTGGCAGACTTCGCCGGTCTTTCAGGATCTGCGCGATGTGAACCGGCTCAAAGGCCGTTGCGGAAGCTGCGAGTTCAACGAACTCTGTGGCGGCTGCCGGTGCCGTGCCTATGCCAACACAGGCGACTATCTGCAAGAGGATCCCGCCTGCACCTACCAGCCTACCGGCATCCCGCTCGACATCGCCGAGGCCGTGTGGACCGATGCGGCCCGCGCCCGGCTGGATCGCATTCCGATCGCATTCATCCGGGAGAAGGTACGCAAAGGCGTCGAAGCCTACGCCCAGCGCCGTGCCGTCCATTGCATCACACCGGACGTGATGGATGGTGCCCTCAACGGCATGGAGCGACCTACCGCCTTCGGCAAGCTGCCATCGTTTGTCCCGACACCATCAAAACCAATAGCACGCCCCGAACACCTTATTTGACCATTCACCTTCCCTACCCATTAACCGAAGGAGTCCCATGGAGGCTGATGCAAAAACGCTGACCCAGCAAGTACAGGTTTTGAACGGCACCGCCCGCCTCAACCAGAACGGGCACAGCCAGACGTTCGAGGTAAAATCGCTGCCGGAGAAGTTCATCCGCTGGCAGTTGGATTACAAGCACAGCATCTACGACGCTATCGAACGCGACGAATATATCGCATTCAACGCGGGCCATCTGCCGGTGGTGGGTACCTGGGAGACCGACTCGCTCGTCCCGAACCTCGCCAACAAAGGCGTCGGCTTTACGCCGAAAGACGAACATATCGAGCACTACCTCGCCCTCATCGAAGATGCCGTGGAGCAGATCAGCCAGTTGCCACCACATGCTGTCAACGAGACCCGCGACCTCCGTATCAACACGGCGCGGGAGTTCTACAACCATCCCGACCACATCGACTGGCGACGGCTGGGGCTGCTGGAGATTTTTGAAGGGTCTACCTTTCGCAACCTCTGCGAAAACCCGATGGCCTCCGTCCTCTGGACCGGCAACGCGCCCGTCTTTGTCAGCTATCAGGTCGATTGCGTCGTCGAGATCATTACGCCCGACGACCCGCGCTACCGCTTCTCGTGGGCCATGCGCCGCCTCTTCGAGTACGAGCCGTTCCACGTTGTGCAAACCATGTATCCGTATGCCTACTGCTTCTGGGTCGTCGATTACAAGGACAAAACGCCCAAGCGCCGCTACCCCGGCAAACGTAGCGACAACACGGTGAATGAAGGCCACGGAAGCATTGACAAGAGCAAGCTACCGGAGGCGGTACTTGGGAAAAATGGGAAATAGAAAATGGTTTGACAGACAACGTTTCCCAATTCCTAATTCCCAATAACCAAATGTACACTATCACCGATGCCTGCACCGCGTGCGACCTGTGCATGGACGTGTGCCCGATCTCGGCGATTGAACCCGACGATCCGATTTATGTGATCAATGATACGTGCTGCGATTTTGAAGAGTGTCTGGTGATGTGCCCCGAAGATGCCATCGTGATCCTCGAAACCGAAGAAAACGCCACTGCCTGATGTCCTTCCTACTCGTATCCCGTGCTGTCCTGGGCGATTTCCTGACCCGGGTCGACGCCGCCTTTGCCCGACCCGGTCGCCTCTACCTCATCGGCGAGACGACACAGGTGTACGAGGGCTGGCGACGGTGGACGCCGCAGATCGAACTCTGCGCCACCCTCGCGCCTGACGACCGCCCCGCCTTCAATCAAGCCGTTGCCCAGGCGAGCGACGACCTCGGCGTGCACGTGCTAGACGAAGCCCCGGGCGACCTGATCCCGCTACCTGAAGGGTTCGAGGACCGCCACCGCCTCATCCTCTCCAACGGCGTGCGGTATCTGTCGCTCTTCCATTTTGATCCGTGCAGCGTGGCGTTCCGCTTCATCGCCCGGGGCGACGAGCCGGACTACCACCTCGTCCTCGCCTACCTCGACCACGGCTGGCTCACCATGGACGAGATGGATGACCGCCTTGCCCGACTCCTGCCTCGCTTCAGCATGGACACTATTGCACAGGACCCGGCGGAGTTTCG
>DATGCC010000632.1:0-11847 GCA_035312345.1 Rhodothermales bacterium | reverse complement strand
CTTCGCCGACTGGATGGACAACAATTACGGATGGGTCTTTTTGGCCTTCGTCGTATTGATAGGGGCCTGGATGGCGTTTGCCAAATCCGACAAGGGCCGCTTTATGATACACCGCAACCTTATACGCGTCCCGCTCGTGGGTAGCCTGTTCCATAAGCTCAACATCGAGATTTTCTGTCGCGTGTTTGCCATTCTCTACTCGGGGGCGGGCGACAACATCGGCGTCATCAAGATTGCTGCCGAAGCCACGGGCAACTCGTACATAGAGCACCGCGTCAAAACCATTACGGTGCCGATGATGGTGGCCCAGGGTACCGAACTCGTCAAGGCCATGGAGGCCAGTGGCGTGTTTACCTCTATGGCACTGGCGCGTTTTCGGAGTGGCTCTGAGACGGGTAACGTCCGCAAGAGCGCGCTCCAGATGGCGAACTACTATGAGAAAGAAACCGAGTTGAAGCTCAAGGGCGCTGTGGAAAGCATCCAGACAGCCGTAGCCGTTTTCATCACCATCGCCATCTGTTTCCTGACGATCATCTCGTCCGAAATCGCGCTGATCCAGCCGAGCGCAACGGACATGATGAACATGTAGTGCGTAAAACGTGAAACGGGAGGGGGCCGATAGCCCCCCTGCTAGCGAGCCTCCTCCCGTTTTACCCTTTACGCTTCCCCAAACAGCACCTCATGCTGAGACCTCTTATCTGACTTATAAATCATGAGCTATCGCGGGCTCTCAAAAGACATTCGGAAGCGTCGACACCGGGACGAGGTCTCGGATGCGCAAGATAGTACGAAGGAGAGCCAGCCGGACGAAAAGACCGGATCTGGAGCAGCTTCCGTATCGTCCTGGAACGAGGAGGCGCAGGATCAGCTTTCTGACTTGCTCGACGATGTAGACGACGATGAAGCGCCGGGGGTAGACCTGGCGGCGCTGCGCCAGGCGCTGGCCGCGCAGCAAGAGGAAAAAGCGCAGGATGCCCCCGCCGATGAAGCGGCTGCGCCAGCAGAGGACGAACCCCCCGTAGTAGAAGCAGCCTCTGACGTTGATACCCAACAAGAGGCTCCGCAGGCTGCCACGGACAGCAACGAAGAACCTGTGGTACGACTCGATTGGCTCGATAAGTTACTCTCTACGAAGCGCAAACCCGAAGCCCCTCCACCTCCCCCGCAAGCGCCAACTCGCCCTGCGCCCAAAGAAGATCCCGGCCTCGCTATTGATGCGTTGCTGGCTGGTGGACCCGTTTCCAATGGATCTGCCCGGCCTGAGACAAGCAACGAGTCTCCCGAAGCACCGGAAGACCCCGCGCCGCCTGCCAGCGAAGACAGTCCCGCCGAGCCAGTCCGCGAAATTCTCGACCTCTCGGACCACACCGATTTTCTACAGCTAGAGTGGAACGACGAGCCAGCAAACGAGGGCAGCACACCGCCTGAGAAGGGCAACGCGCCTCTTGAGGACACGCCTGCTGACCACGCACCCGTTGATGAGGCATCCGTTGATGCCACGTCCGCTGAAAAAGCATCTGCTCCTGAAGCTGAGGTAGAGGCAACCCCCGAACCGTCGGAGAACAGCAGGGCCGTGCAGTGGACCTCGCTCGCCGATCTGGATATCTTCGGTTTCGACGACGACAGCAGCACGGAGGCTGCGCCCGAGGCCGAAGCGGCTGACGAGGTGCAGGTCGATACAGCCACCGACAACTCGGCCTCTGACGAAACCACACAGACCGATTCGTCTTCCTTTGATGGCAGCCCGGTAGACGACGTAGCGACGCCGGTGCCGGATGTAGCCGACTGGACCACGCAGAAAACGCCACCGGCTGAAGAAGCTGGCCCAGTTGTCCCTGGAGAAACACCGGTCGAAGAAACGGTCGCCCAGGCGCCTGCCGAATCAGCTTCGACCGAGCAAGCTCCTGCTGAGCAGGATGCTCCAAAAGAACCAGAAAAAGCCGAGCCAGCGCCGAAGATCCCCAATGTGGACCTGGAAAAGATCACCTCGCGCGATCGCGTGGTGGCGATGCTGCTGAAGAAAAATATTGTAGAGCCGGACGAAGTCAAAATCGCGTACGCCCGGCAGCAGAAAGAGAAGAGCAAGGATCCCGTCTGGCGCATGCTTGCTACCACGAGCAATGCGTCACGGCAGCAAATTTTTGAGGTGGCGGCCAGCGTCTACGCCTTCAAGAAAGTCGAGTTTGGAGCCGAGAAGCCCGACCCTGAGTTTGCCCGCTCCGTCATGGAGACTTTTGAGGACGAACTGCGCGATGGGCTACTCAAACTCCGCGTGGTGCCGCTTGCCGTCGATCTCGACCAGCAGACGGGAGCCATCAAAGTTGTTTTCATCACGCACGACCCCACGCGGCCCGAAGTGCATCGCATGATGCAGAAGCTCAAGCTAGAGCGCTTTGAACTGCGTTATGCGCCGGAGAACGTCGTCACCAGTCTGATGCTGGAGGCCTTCCCGCGCCGCAACGAGTTCCTGGAACGGCTCGATGAAGACAATGCCTTCGATCTCGGCGCGAGCTACGACAGCCGCAACAGTGAACTGATCGATGAAGATGCGCTCGAAGCCGAGATCAGCCGGTCGAAGCTCATCAACCTGTTCGAGGCCACGCTCGTCGAAGCGGTGCGCCTTGGTGCGTCGGACGTCCACATCTGGCCCAATGCCGACAAGCACGTAGAGATTCACATGCGTATCGACGGTCGGTTGCAGCGCTGGCACCTCGAAGACAAGATCCATCCTGAAGCCCTCATCGCGGTCATTAAGGACAACTCGATGAACGTGGACCGCTTCGAGCGTGACGCGGCCCAGGACGGCTTCATTCAGCGCTGGATCGACGAGGCCCTCATCCGCTTCCGTGTGTCGGTGTTGCCCATCGCCAACGCCGCCACCGATGTACGTAGCGAGAGTATCGTTATTCGTGTGCTTGATGACCGTAAGGTGATCAAAGACTTGCGTAAGCTGGGCCTGCACGAACTCTCATACCGCCGCTTTAAAAAAGCCATCTCGCAGCCGCACGGCATGGTCATCCTCACCGGTCCGACGGGTTCAGGTAAAACGACGACGCTCTACGCCTCGCTCCACGAGGTGGTCAGCCCTGAAGTGAACGTGCTGACGGTGGAGGACCCGGTGGAATACATCCTGCCCGGCGTGCGCCAGATCAAGCTGAACAACAAACTCGGCCTCGAAGGCGCGCTCCGTTCTATTCTCCGGCACGACCCCGACGTGGTGATGGTCGGTGAGATGCGTGATAAGGACACGGCTGAACTCGCCATCAAGCTCGCCAACACGGGCCACCTCACCTTCTCGACGCTTCACACCAACGACGCGGCCAGCGCCGTGACGCGGCTTTACAAGATGGACATCGAGCCGTTCCTGATCGCTTACGCGATTAACCTGGTTGTAGCGCAGCGACTCATCCGGCGGCTCTGCACCGAGTGCAAGCTCGTGGATCCCGATCCCGATCCGGTGCTGCTCAAAAACCTTGGCTTTGAGAAGGAAGAAATTGAGTCGATGACCTTCTACATGCAGGGGGAAGACAACGAGCATTGCCCGAAGTGCAAGGGCCTCGGTTTCAAAGGCCGCCGCGCCGTGACCGAAGCGCTCTATTTCTCTCGGGAGATTCGCCACCTGATTGCCGACTCGGAAGGCAAACTTGATGAGAACGACATTAAAGACATGGCGAGGAAACAAGGCATGATGACCCTGCAAGACTCGGCCCGCGAAGTCGTCAAGGAAGGCGATACCTCGATTTTGGAGATGCTGCGCGTGGTGGCGACCGAGGAGTAGTTTTGTAGTGGGGTGCGCAGGTCACTCCATAAACATATTGAGACCAACCCAAAAAGGCTCCGGCAGACCCTGTCGAAGCCTTTTTGCAGATCTCTCGTTTTGAGATTCATCACATACGGGGAGGTGTACAGTTACCATTCTACCCATTTTTATTACTAAACGTAATGGAGTTGCTCGCCTAAAACATGTGGAAGCTGCTAGAACTCCGTAGGGCGAGAAATACGAAGTCTAATTCATAATTCAGCTTTTCAGCTTCACTATGTCCCCATGTGTCTGTCCTATGGACGGAAAGTCACAGCGGGCAGGTTTGGCCGGGTAGCAGGGCTCAACCGGGCTGAACAATCCACAGCAAGTGCCGATAAGCTAAAAAACAGCCTTTACAAGCGGTTTTTATCCAGACACCGTGAGACTGAATTGGTTTGTAAGAGGCATCTGAAAAATATTAAATCACCCAGACTGTCCCCTATTCGGTACTTTTGGACGCATTCTTGCCATGGTGTCACGTACAAAAGCACTGGAACGCTTCAGCGTACCTTTAAAACCTCTGCTGCATATGACCCAAACTATTTTTGCCATCGTCGCACTCACGATCCTTTCGCTGTTTATCTACAGTGAACGACGCAACGCTGTACAAACGCAGCAGATCATGGTGGAACAAGCCATCAATGCTATTGGCAATGGTGTTGCTGTAAGTCGGCTCAACGAGATCCAGTCGTATAGCTACGACCAAGCTACTGAGGACACGTATATCGACTATGCGTCTCAGTTGACCCAGAGTTCGCTTTTTGGACCGGGTCAGGATGCAGAGAACGATGATATAGATGATTTCCACGGTGCCGTAAAGGATCTATACCGGGTGGTAGGTACCGACACGCTCACCTTCCGGGCCGAGTCCTACGTCGCTTATGCCGATGAAACTGACCCTTCCAAATCGGCAGCTTCGGGCACGCGGACCAAGTTCAAGCAGGTCACCGTGAAGGTCTACAACCTGAATATCGCTGACGCCGACACGGTGTTACTTTCGCAGACGATCTCATGCAAGAATGCATGCAACTGGTAAGCCTGAGACCCGCTAACAGAGAACAAACATGCAGATCCTTCTCGATAACCTGACCGCTACCATCATGGGAGGAGCTATTCTTCTCATGATTATTACCGCCAACATCAGCAACCGCGAGTCGCTGACGGATTCGACGGCCTTCTATACAATGATAATGAAGCAGGAAGCATTCGCTTATATGCTCACGCGGGACTTGCAGAGTGTGGAACGGCTGAGTTCGATTGAAGAAGCTAGCGATAGCACATTTCGTTTCAGAGGGCACATCGGAGACGATGCCACGCTGCACACCATTGTTTATAAGCGCGAATATGTTCGGGATTATGAGGGAACCGCATACTACCAGATCCACAGAATGGTAGACGGTGAAATAGCGGGCGGAAGCGGTGACATCATCACCAATTGGCAGGTTGAAGCGAGGGATGTGGCTGGAGTAAAAGTTTCCGATACCGATGCTGCCAAGCAGATTTACGTTCGCTTCGATGTTGGCTCAAAAATAGGTAAGCAGGCGAAGATAGAACAGACCTATTGGGAAGCATCGTTCTTTCCACCGCTTCTGCAGTAACCACGCTAGAAGGCACTGACCACTAGGTGAGATCTGCTACTAACTTTACCGCATAAACCGAGGAATATGATGGGCAAGCTTATTCTGTTTCTAGTTGGGGCTATCATCTTTGCTGGTGTCTATTACAGCACGGGAGAGAAAGGGGCCCAGTATGACACAGCCGCCAAAATGGCTGCAGACGAATTCGAAGTGCTGGCACGTAATGCGGCCCTCACGGGTCTTTCGCGAGCCGAACAGCAACTAGCCGATAATTTCGACAACAAAGCTACTGTCACGGGGACGTACGAGGGAGCTGCCTATACGACCAAGATCGTAGCCAAGGGGTCGGCTGGGGTAATCATCAATTCCTCAGCTTCGATAACACCCCGCAGTGGTGAGACCGTTACGTATGATGTCCGTGCCGAATACGAGCGGGAGAACTGGTTTAGAATTGCAGATGCCCCACCGCCCTTTATGCAGTATCTCCTGATGGCAGGGGGAGATGTAGAACTGAGCGGAGATGTAAACGGACAGATGTACGAACCGCCGGATGGAAGTTCGGCTCCTACCAATGTCGACATCCACAGCAATGAGGATTTGACGTTGAAGGGAAAATCTGTACGGATTGAGGGGTTCGGTACCTATTCATCAGAAATGGATGCCAAGGATTCTCATGTAGAAGCGACGTTTATACCTAATAGTAATCCTACTGGCAGCAGTGCGACCTATCAAGTTTCTCAAGTCACCATACCAACCCTAGACCCCGGTCTCATGGCGCTTGCCATGGCTGTCGACTCAACGACCAGCAGCGATGTCAAGATTATATCCCAAGACGATCTTCCTGCAAGAATAGGTACAAGAGACAATCCCTATATCTGGCATATCAAGGGAGATTTGAAATTTGAGGCTGATATAGAGATACCAGGCTACACCATTTTTCTGGTTGAGGATAAATTGGAAATCAAGAAAAGCTTGACGACGCCGCAAACGAGTTACGAGGGGGCAGATGAAAGCACTGTGGCCTTTTATGTAGGCGATGTGGCTAAGATAGCAGGTGAATCAGAAATCTGGGCTCAGATTTTTGCTAACGATTTGGACATAGATCTAAAGGGCACTGTCGAGGTCTATGGAAGCTTGGTTACCCATGGAGATGTCGATCTGGGAGGTACGGTAGACTACTATTACCGGGGAGCTTCGCCTGCCCTGACGACCTATTTTAATGGGAGCACCAATGATCGCTTGGTGCGTGTTGCCTATAGCGAATGGTAAGCAAAATAGCTCGACGCTGATGCGAGGAGAGGGTAGCTACGCTACGCACATCTTCATATTCAGCGTACTCGTATGATGGATCTCTCGGCGGTAGCGAGGTTACTTGCTGCTTCAACGGGTACGCTGGTTAGGAGCCTTCGGGGCACAAGATGTCCCGAAGGCTTTATTGTAGAAAAGCAGGAGGGTTGCCGCTTAAGCAGATACTACGGATAGCCGAAACCATGCGGTGTAGCCAGACAGCCTGCCTTGTCTGGTTTTGTTACTGTCCTGCTAACCGTAAGGCCCAGTCCTGTGAATAATCCTGCTCTCGCTGATATCCTCGCGCAGCAAGTGCGCAATGCGCCACCCAAGCCCCGCGTGCGGGCGTCTATTGTGCCGCCGCTGCCTCCCATTGTCAAAACCATCATTGATTCCATCCCCGAGTCGATGTACGACGAGGACCGGGTGCGCTACATGGCCGATCAGGTCAATGCGCTGCTGGAGAAAGACCGCGTAGGTCTCCGCGAGCACATGCAGATCTTTGTGCGCCGCACGGTGGACCTGAAGGCGAGTGATATGGACGCGGGCGGCTCGGGTTGCGACGGCTTCTTCTGGTACCGCGTCGATGGCGACAAGCGCCGCTATGAAGAACTGGGCCAGTACGAATACGAAGAGACCGATCTGCTTTTTCTCAACCTGCTCAACGAGCGGCAGATGAAGGTGCTCTTCGAGGAAAAATCGGCCGACTTTTCCTACCAGCTTCCTTTAGAAGGCGACGATGCCAAGCGCCGCCGCTTCCGTACCACCTGCTACTTCGACAACGACCACCTGGCGCTCAACATGCGTCAGATCACCGACGAGATTTTCCCGCTCAAAACGCTGGGCTTCCATCCGCTCGTCGAGAAGGGCCTGATGTTCCGGCATGTGCGCGACGGCCTCACGCTGGTGACCGGCGTGACGGGCTCGGGTAAGAGTACCACGCTCGATGCCATCATCGACGCCAACAACGACGATGTGCCTGCCCACTGCGTCATCATCGCCAAGCCTATCGAATTTATGCACGACTCCAAGCGGTGCATCGTGCGTCACCGCGAAGTGGGCAAAGACGTGCTGACCTTTAAAGACGGTATCGTGCAATCGCTGCGTCAAGACCCCGACATCATCGTCATCGGCGAGATGCGCGATCCAGAGACGATTTCTTCAGCGCTCGAAATCACTGACTCCGGTCACAAGGTTTTCTCTACGCTGCATACCATCTCCGCCGTCGAAACGCTCGACCGTATCATCGGCGAATATCCGACGGAGGAGCAGGAGCGGATCCGCCTGCGCCTGGCCGACGTGTTGCGCTGCATTGTTTCTCAGAAGCTGGCTCCCAAAATCGGCGGTGGGCGGTGTCTTGTCAAAGAGGTGCTTTGGATGGACTCGTCGTCGCGGGCGGCTATCAAAAATGGCAACACGGGCGAGATCTACCAGATGATGTGGGAGGGTGGCCCGCAAGGCATGTGCACGCTGGAGCAGGACCTGCTTCGGCTCGCCCGTCAGCGTCTCATCACCCCGGAGACCGCGCTCGATTATGCCAACAACAAACGTCGGATGCAGCAGTTGCTGCAATGAGGGTTGCGATTCCAGGATTAAGGTTGAACGGTGAATACAAGAAACCTTGAACCATAAACCCAGAACCTGGAACTAAATCTTAAGATGAAAAGCGTGCGATCCGTTACTCTCGGCACATTCAGGTAACGACTCCCCAATACGAACGATGGCAAACCGAAAAGTAAATAAGCATATCCTGGGCGTGATGGTCACGAGCCGGGCCGTCCATGCGGCGCTGCTCGAAGCGGGAACCGATGACGCCACCGTAGTACGTCGCTTCATGCGTCCGCGCTCGGGATCCAACCCCGCAGCGGCTACCTCGTCCCTTCCTGAGCTGCAGAGCGACGACGCTACCGACTTTTCGGTTCAGTTCACCGATGGCGGCTCCGGGATGGAGAATATGTTTCTCGGTTCCGAATTCGGGGGAGCCGAAGCCGCCAACGCGCTGGGGCAGGAGAGCGAGAAGCCGGAGAAATTCTCGACATTCATGCTGGAGTTGAGCGACATCCTGACGGAATGTAAGGATGCAGGCTTCCCAGATCCGGTGATTGTTTTTGCCGAAGGCGCTTCTGATGTCAACCAGGTCGAAATCCGGGTGGCACGGGACAAAAACAAGAAAGGCGAAGCCAAGCCAGCCAGCCGCAATGAGTTGATGGAGACGCTGGCAACACAGCACAGCGGCGTCATCACCGAAGAATGTGTGGCCTTTTTGTCCCTGACGCCGTCCGAAGAAGGCATTCCCCGTCATCTGGCCATCTTCCCCAAAGAAGTAGATCCGGTGGCGAGCACGCTGGCGACGATGCGTGAGCAGATCACGCGGCAGATGCCTACCGTTCGTTTTCTCGATACCGAAGTGTCGCTGTATCTGGGGGTGGCCCGCGCCTCGCGCCACCTGACGCCCAAGAAGCGCGCCCAGGTCGAAGCCGAGATGCCTGATGGCCCGCGCAATACGCTCGTCGTGCGCGCTGGCGTCGAGGACACGCTCGTCCTCTTTATGCAGGACGACACGCTGCGCCAGAGCGAGATCCTGCGCTCGCTGACAACCTACGAGGCTCCCGAAACCATTTGTAGCCGTGTGCTGCTGTTGCAGGACGAATACGGCATCGGTGAAGTGCAGCAGGTGCTGCTGCTCAGCGAAGAGCGCGAAGAAGACCTCGTCGAAAGTTTTGAAATGTTTTTCCCGGATGCCCGCGTCGAGTCGATGCGGCAGTACATGCCGGAGATGAACCAGGAGAAAAGCAACGACGTCGCTACCGGCACGCTGGTGCCCGCCATTGCAGCGGCCCTGCGCATCAGCAGTGACGCCCGCTACCAGAACGTTTTTGAAGACGTCAACCTGCTGCCGAAGCAGTTGCTGCGCCGCCGTCTCCAACTGCCGGTGACATGGCAGGTGCTGGCGTTGTACGTGTTGCTCTTCTGCACCGTGCTCTTCTTCATGGGGCGCTACTTCACGCAGCAGAGCCAGATCGCCGAGAAGCAGCGCGCTATTCAGCAGTTCGAGCGCGAGGTAGGTCCCCTCACCGTCGATGCCAAACAACTACAGGCCAGCATCGACAGCCTGCAAGCCGTCCACGAGCAGTACATGCGGTCGCTCAACGTGCTGGAAGGGCTGTTGCAGGGCAGCGACAAGTGGAGCCGCGCCCTCGAAAAAAGCTCCCGCGAAGTGGCTGGCGTATCGGGTATCTGGATCGAAAGCTGGAACCCACGCAACGGCGGACGCGGTCTGGAGCTTTCCGGTAATGCTACGGCCCGCGACCATGTGGTTGAACTGGCGCAACGGCTGGATGGCACCATTGCTACGCTGACGTTTTCCGAAATCCGCGATTGGCCGGTCTACTCCTTCAAGCTCAACATGCCGCTTGAAAATGGGTTGCCCAAAGCTGCTGAGTACCTCCGCAAGCGCGCTGCCGAACAGGCCGAAGAGGCCGCCGCCAACGTGCCCGTGACCTCCGCTGCCCTCCAAGACAGCACCCCCTAGTTTTTAGTGGATGGTGGATAGCGTAAGCCCGCCACCTATCGAGAATCCCAACTTTAAAATCCAAAATCGAATCCCCCCATGCCTACCAAAGTGCTCCATACCCTCATCATCCTGGGCATCGTCTGGGTGTTTGTCATCGGGGCTGGCGTCTACATGACCATGGTCAAGCAGCCCGAAGAGATGGCCCGCGTTGAAAAGGCGGAGAAGGTGGTCCGTCTCAAGCAAGCCGAACTGGCGTCGCTGATGACGGAGCAGGCGCAGTCGGCAGAGAACGCGGACCAGGCGTTGCGTAAATGGCAATCACGCTACAAAGTGATTCCGCAGACGCTCGAAAGCCCGGAAGTCATCGGCTATCTGAATGAACTGACGGCAAGCGGCTTCGAGGTTTTTGATGTGGCCCTCTCCGAAACAGCCAGCGGTGGCGACTACCAGTACCACAGTTTCAGCATCAGTGGGCGTGGCTACTTTTCCGAACTCTACCGCATCGTCTGGGAACTGGAAAACAACCGGTTCTTCTACCGCATCCCCGATCTGACGCTCGTTCACATGGATCTGGTGGCCGTAGACGACGATGGGCTGGAGCGGATGAAGATTATGGTCTCCTTCCAGATGCAGATCGACGCCATCTTTGGCGGTGCCGAAGGCATGAGCGCACCTGAAGGGGGCGAGATGGTGGCTGAGGATCCGAGCGGGCTGCCTGTGAGCCGTGCCGAAAGTGGCTTGCCGCGCGTGCCGAAAGATGTGCTCCCGAGTTCGCGTCCAGCGATCAACCCGTTCTTCCCGCTCATCATGGACAACGTGCCGCCCAACACCTACGGCTACATCGACCTGGAAACTGCGAAGCTGGTCTCGGTTGCTGGTGACAAGGCCATCTTCCAGGAAGGCGACCAGTTCCGCTCGGTAGGCGTCGGCGACGATGTATACCTCGGCCAGATTATGGAGGTCGATCCCATCGAAGGCCGCGTTCGTGCCCGGCTCAACAAAGGCGGCATCATCGACGAAGTGGAAATCTTCCTGCAATCCGGTGAGCGCTCCCAGCGTGCCCAGGGCGCGGTCCAGCGTGCGCCATCCATCGACTAACTGAGTAATTCGTGCGCATCCAACCGGTGCGCCAGCTATAGACGGGGCCTGTGCCGTGAAGGGACGTACGGCCCCCTTTGAACCCGCCCCCCTTCGACACGCGCCATTCCTTACGCGCTAACGTATAGGCTCAATAATGAAAGACACCATCGTGACCTCCCATTTGACTCCGCGTTCCTACCCCATCTGGCTGCTGCTCGCGCTCCTGTGTGCAGCGTCGGTGGTAGGCAGCCGCCCCGCCCAGGCCCAGGATATTCCGCCACAGCGGCAGATTCGTGGCTACATTCCACCCGACCAACTGGTCTCGTTCCGGCCCGAGACGCCGTTCAACCAGTTCCTTGAGTTTCTAAACCCGATTGTAGAGCGGATGCTGCAAAAGCAGATCATCGATACTGAGTCGCGGACGCAGCCCATTGGCGTTTCTATCAGCGGCATGCATTACTTCGATGCCCTGGATCTGGTGCTGCGCTACAATAACCTGGCCTATCGTGAGACGGATCGGTTCTTTTTGGTCCAGCCCGCACCGGAAGAGACCGACGCTATGGTCGCGTTGCCGGGCTCGCAACCGG
>DATGCC010000631.1:0-21147 GCA_035312345.1 Rhodothermales bacterium | reverse complement strand
GCTTTTGCAGAATCTCTACGGCCATGTGAAACGTGAAACGTAAAACGTAGGGGTGCCCTGCGGAACCAGTAAAGCGCCCTCACGCACCACGTTTCACGTTTCAAAAATAGAGGTTTTTCATGCGCGACGTATATATCGTCTCTGCGGTTCGTTCAGCCATCGGTCGGTTCGGCGGGGCCTTCAAGGATCATGCACCCTCGGACCTGGCGGCTCCCGTCATGAAAGCGGCGCTCGACCGGGCCGGTGTCGAAGGCAAGGATCTCGACCTGGTCGTCTTCGGCAACGTGCTGCGGGCCGGGCAGGGACAGCTGGTGCCACGTCAGGCGGCGCTCAAGGCAGGCATTCCCAAGGAAATCGATGGGATGGCGATTGACATGGTCTGCTCGTCCGGCATGATGAGCGTAATGAACGCGGCGACGCAGATCAAGGCAGGCGAGGCCGATATGATCCTGGCGGGCGGTGTCGAGGTGATGTCCGGCGCGGGTTTTTACCTGTCGTCCGGCGCACGGTGGGGTTACAAATACCTGCCGGGGCCGATGGAGCAACTTGTCGATATCATGTTCCGAGACGGGCTATCTGACCCGATGAGCGGCGAGGCCATGGGCGACCAGACAGAGCGGCTGGCTGCCGAGGAAAACATCTCCCGCGAAGCCCTCGACGAGGTAGCGTTCATGTCGAACCAGCGGGCGGCAGAAGCCACGCAGAAAGGCTACTTCGAGGATGAGATTGTACCCGTTGATTACCGCGACCGCCGCGAAACGAAGGCGCTGACTGCCGACGAAGGCATCCGCGCCGACACAACCTTGGAAACGCTGGGCAACCTGCGCACGGCGTTCAAGAAGGACGGCGTGCTGACAGCGGGTAATAGCAGCCAGATCAGCGATGGCGCAGCCGCGTTGCTCGTAGTGAGTGGCGAGGCGGTGGAAAAGTATGGCCTCACACCGCTGGCGCGCATCAACGGTGGTGCGTGGGCGGCGGGCGAGCCGTGGCGGTTCCCCGAAGCACCTGTGCCAGCCGTTCACAACTTACAGGACAAAACGGGGCAGTCCATTGAAGACTTTGACCTCGTGGAAAACAATGAAGCGTTTGCGATCAACAGTATCCTCTTCAACCGCAAGCTCGGCGTTTCCTACGACCAACTCAACGTCCACGGCGGTGCGATTTCGCTGGGGCATCCCATTGGCTGCTCCGGGGCGCGCATCCTGGTAACGCTCATCCACGCGCTACGTCAGCACGACGGGCAGCATGGCCTCGCCGCCATCTGCCACGGCACGGGCGGCGGTACGGCGATGTCGGTCGAATTGGTTTAACGTTCAATTGGCACGGAGCCGCACTTCGCCGTCGGAGGATTTGGCCTCAATCATGGGGCCGCCGCCGTTGATGTTGCCTTCGGCGCGTTCGTCCTGGAGGTTGCCTTGGAAGCTGAACGAACGGGCAATCCGCACATCGTCGCCGCGCAAGTAGACGTCTGCCGACAGGCTGGCCGGTGCGGTAATGTCGATGTCACCATCAGAACTGTTAACCGATATGGTGGTCGGATCTGCCAGGTCCAGGCGGATATCGTCGGAGCCGGATACATCGAGCGAGCCCGTGACACGGCGCAGGCTGATAGAGCCATCGGACGAACGCACCGTACTCTGCGAAGCATGCAGTTCGTCGATGGTTAAATCGCCATCGGACGTGCGAGCGGAGAAGGTAGTCGCGTCAACCATGTCGAAGCGGATATCACCGTCCGAGGTTCTGGCTTCCACATTGCCAGTAAGTTGCCTGGCCCGCAAATCGCCATCGGACGTGCGCAGGTTGATCCGGTCTGCTGAAACGGTGCCGAGCAGGATGTCGCCGTCGGAGGTTTCGAGGGTGATGGTGTCGGCGTCGAGTTCGTCGGCTTCAATGTCACCATCCGATGTATCCAACGAGATGCGTGGCCCAGCGAGGGAGCCGACGCGTATATCGCCATCGGAAGTGCGGATCTGAATATCGCCCCGCATGCGTTCGACAGCCATATCGCCATCGGAGGTGCGGAGGTTGGCGTCAAACTGCTCAGGAACCTCAATGCGGGTGAGGATCTGCGGGTGGTTGCGCCATTCGAACATGTTGAAGTCGAAGCGAATCTTGGGCGGGTTCGTGCGCACATGGACAGTATTGCCATCCGCCTCGGCGCTGAACCGCTGGTGCTTGAAATACTCGCGGGCCACTTCCATATCACGACCTTCGACCCACACCTCTACGTGTACTTCGTTTGATGAACCGACAACGACCTCTACGTCCGAGTCACCGACCGACACGGTCAGCAGTCCGCCTTCCGTAACCGGAAACCGCTTGTCAAGCACTTTTTCACGGTCCAGGGTCTGTACCTCATCCAGTGCTGGATGTGGGGTGGCAAGAGCAGTCAGAACAAAAAGAAGCATCAACAGGAGCGAAGCAGTAGCTTTCCACATGGCTATTCCAGGATGAGTGGGAGATGAGTCCATGTGCCATACGTCGCTGCTGAAGGCGAGGTTACAAGGTTATTTCTTCCGCGAATCTAGGACGACCAGCGCCAGCCCGGCTACGATAGCGGCTCCCGAGGCGACCGGCGCGATGGGAAATGATTTTTCCTGAGTAGTTTCCACTTCTAGTGGTCCCACATCAACTACTTCTTTCGTTTCTGTCCAGGTGATGCTGCCAAAAACGAGACCGAGGATGCCGAGTACAATCAGAACGATACCGATGATTTTCATGGAGGATGGGCGTCGGATGAAAGGGGAGAACCGTGGGTTCTCAGAATACGGCACCTGCTTCGGAAGAAGAGATGGGGGGCCTCAAAAAGATGTGACGCCGTCGTAATGAACACATTGGACCAACAAAACGTGCAGCAAGCCGAACTGCTACCGGTGTCTTTCTTTGAGCGGCCCCCATTGGAGGTGGCACACGATCTGATCGGACAGTGGCTCATTCATCAGCATCCGCTCAACGGCCTGCTTGCCGGGCGCATCGTTGAAACAGAAGCCTATAGGCAGGACGATCCGGCTTTCCGAAGCTGGGGCGTGGTGGATGGCCCGACGGGGTTGGTCAAGCCGGAAGGCCGGGCGCTGGCGTTGTTTGGGCCGCCGGGCTGTGCCTACGTCTACCTCGTTTATGGCCGCTACTGGTTGCTCAACGTGGTGACAGAGCGCGAAGGGCGTGCCGGGGCGGTGCTCATCCGCGCCGTCGGGCCGGTCGTCGGGCAGGCGGCGATGTGGAAGCGCCGAGGTGCTGCCTGCAGGGAGCGAGACCTGACCAACGGACTCGGTAAACTCACCCAGGCCTTCGATCTCGACAAACGATTTCACAAGCAAGCCCTGACTGTAGCTCCTTTGTACTTTGCAGAAGCTACAGCCAGGGCTTTACCCGTTGCTACCTCGGCGCGCATCGGGTTGCAGTTCGGGATTGATCTACCGTACCGCTTCTTTGTGCCGGGTCATCCGTTTGTTTCGCCCGGCGTGCCCAGCGATGTGAGCGCGCGTCGCCGTTCGTGAGGCTCTTATTTGACAAACGTCAGCGGGCGGGTTTCGGTAAAAGTGCTTCCCGTAACGCGCACCAGATACAGCCCCGAAGGCAAGACCGCGCCGTCGATGGTGAGGTCTTGCACCTGGCCGGCAGCCGGTGTGCCCTCATACACGCGCTGCACCATCCGGCCGCGTACATCATACAACTCGACGCGCACCGCCTGCTCCCGCGCCACTGCAAACCGGAAATGGGCAGTAGGATTCGCAGGGTTCGGATACGGTACTTCAATCGAAAACGCGCTCGCCATGTCGATGACCACTTCGACTTCCGGGCTGTACTCGAAGGGGCCGTCGTAGTCGATCTGTTTCAGGCGGAAGGTGTGGGTGCCGGGGGCCAGGTTTGCCAGGCGGAAGATGTAGGCTTGCGGCAACTCGGTAGTACCGTGTCCATCCACAAACTCCAGTGTGGTGAAGTCAGCCGCCACGGGTTGTTTCATCTCCACCGAGAAACCAGCGTTGTTGGTTTCCGAGGCCGTTGTCCAGCGCAGCAGCACCTCGGCTCCGTTTGCGGTTGCGTTGAAGCTTGTCAACTCGACAGGGAGGAGGGTCTCGGTATCGCCGCAGAAGGGGACATGGTGCGATTCGCCAGAGCCGTCCATGTTTTGCACAAACACCTGCCCGTTCACCTGTCCATTATCGAAGTAGAAGGTGGCCTGTGGAGCCAGGATCGATCCGAAAATCCCGATCCCGGAGGCCGTCAGGCTGGTGGCGTTGGGAAAGTTGAACAGCAGGTATTCTTTCTTAACGTTGCCGAGGCTCAGTCCGGAATACTGCCAGGTAACACTGGCTCCCGTGACGTTGACCAGGACCGTCGGGTTGGCAGCGGTTGACATGACGTTAAACGTGATGTTTTTCTCGGAGAACTCAGCCGCCGTGAGGTTGAAGATGATGGCGCTGGCCGAACCGTTGTAGTTGAAGCTCAGGTTGTTGCTATTAATCACCACGTCGCCATTGGCAGGCCGCCCTGCGAGGGAGTTGGACAGCGCTGTCAGGCTGGCCGCGACCGAGGAGAAACTGATCGGGCTGCTGCCCATCTTGGAAAGCGTCCCATCCAGCATGTTCGGCTGTGAAGTGGCTGTGCCCGTATAGACGCCACTACCGGCAAACACCTGCCCGTTTGACCAGGACAGATTGCCGTCTACCACAAGCGTATTGCCACTGAAAGGTTTGGCAATACCCGAAGCGACGCTGTAGTTTTGCACGTTCAGGTCACCGCCCACGGCGAGCAAGCCCTCTACATCCGAGTTCATGCCAGTGTAGGAGTCAAAGGTGACGAAGTTGAAGGCACTGACGCTTCCGAAGGCGATGGGTCGGGCCGAGCCGTCACAGTCCAGGAAAGGACTTGCGGGCTGGGCCTGGGTGGGTAGCGCAAAGATACTTACCAGGAAGAAGACCAGCAGTGCCAGCAGGCTTCGGGTATCAACGTTTTTTCTATGTGCAACGTGGGTCTCAAAATCAGACGTTTTCATGGTACTGATGGCTAAAAAGCCGTTTTAACTCCGATAAGCAGCGAAGGTGGGGGGCCTATCAGTACCTGGGAGAAATCTGCGCCGCGTAGCGGGGTTAAAAGAAACTTCACAGTTTGTATTTACATCTTTTTCGAGAGGCTACAGGCGTCAGGGGACCGTCGATATGTTACCTTCGTTAGATGCCCTCCCGTACCGAAAAATCACGTTTCACATAGTCATCCATGTCACAGCTTTCGTCCGAACAAATTCGCAAGGCGTTCCTCGATTTTTTTAAGGAGCGCGGCCATGAAATCGTGCCGAGTGCCTCACTGGTACCGCACAACGACCCGACGTTGCTCTTCACCAATGCCGGGATGAACCAGTTCAAGGATGTTTTTCTTGGCACAGGCACCCGCGCCTATGACCGCGCCGCCGACACCCAGAAGTGCCTGCGTGTCTCGGGTAAGCACAACGACCTCGAAGAGGTGGGCCACGACACCTACCACCACACCTTCTTCGAGATGCTGGGCAACTGGAGCTTCGGCGACTATTTCAAGCGCGAAGCCATCCGCTGGGCGTGGGAACTGCTGGTCGATACTTGGGGCCTGGAACCAGATCGCCTTTACGCCACCGTCCATGAAGGCGATGAAAAGCTGGGCTTGGATCCAGACTCGGAGGCGGCGGAGTTGTGGAAGAGCGAGACGGGCATCAACCCGGACCACGTGCTCTTCGGCTCGTCGAAAGACAATTTCTGGATGATGGGCGACACGGGGCCGTGCGGGCCGTGCTCGGAGGTCCATGTCGACCTGCGCCCGGACGCGGAGCGCGCCAAGGTGCCGGGCAAGGACCTTGTTAATAAGGACGACCCGCAAGTGATGGAGGTGTGGAACCTTGTCTTCATTCAGTACAATGCCCAGAGTGACGGCTCTCTGGAGTCACTGGCGGCCAAGCATGTCGATACCGGCATGGGCTTCGAGCGCATCGTCGCCATTTTGCAGGGCAAGAACAGCAATTACGACACCGACCTTTTTGCGCCGTTATTGCAAGAGATAGCCACCCTTTCGCCGCGTGCGGAAGTGAAGGGGTACGATGAGATTACAGGCGTTGAGGAGGCCGAGCGCGAGAAGATCCGCATCGCTATGCGCGTCATCGCCGACCACATCCGCACCTGTGCCTTTGCCATCGGCGACGGGGTGATGCCGGGCAACGCGGGGCGCAACTACGTCATCCGTCGCATCCTGCGCCGCGCCGTGCGCTACGGCTACCAGACGCTCGGCTTGCGCGAGCCGTTTCTCTATAAACTCGTCGAGCCGCTACGGCAGAAAATGAGCGGGCCATTTCCCGCGCTCGAACAGCAGCAGGAATACATCGAACGCGCCATCAAAGCGGAGGAGGAAGGGTTTCTCGAAACGCTCGGCACCGGCATTGCCTTCTTCGAGCGTATCACGCCGTACGTCAAAGAGCTTGCGGCGTTGGCTGAAAATGGACCGGATGGTGCGGTGAAAGACGTGCTGGACGAGATGGAGCAGAACAGCCAGGCGATGGATCTGCTCGAAAAAGCCTTCATTGACTCGGAAAGTCGTGAGGAACTGCTCGATGCCTTTTCCCGCTCGGCGGCCCAGCAGAAAGTGCCAGGCGAAGTGGCGTTCCTCCTGCACGACACGTACGGTTTCCCCATTGACCTGACTGGGCTGATGGCGCGGGAAGAAGGGCTGGGCGTGGACATGAGCCGCTATGCCGAACTCATGGATCGCCAGAAAGAGCGGGCGCGGTCGGCGGCAACATTCAAGGTTGATCAGAGCAAAACGGACACGTGGCAGGAGCGCGGAGCAGGCGAAGATTCGGTGTTCGTCGGTTACGACCAGAGCGAAGTCGATGATATCGTCATCAGCGCTGTGCGTACCGTTGATCTGGGTGAGGGACAGCAGCGTTACGAGATCGTGCTCGACCAAACGCCGTTCTACGCCGAAAGCGGCGGGCAGGTGGGCGACACTGGTGTTTTGCGCATCGGTGGCGAAGAAGTCCAGGTGCTCGACACGCAGAAAGAGCAGGGCCGCATCGTGCATTATGTAGATCGCCTGCCCGAAGTGCTTGACGCACCTGTTGAAGCCATAGTAGATGCAGAGCGGCGGCAGCGGATCAAGAAGCACCACAGTGTTACCCACCTGTTGCACGCAGCGCTACGGGAGCGGTTGGGGCAGCACGTTCAGCAGAAAGGCTCGCTCGTCGCGCCAGATCGGCTGCGGTTCGACTTTAGCCACTTCGAGCGCGTCACGCCCGACGAACTCCGCGCCGTTGAGCAGCGCGTTAATGAAACCATCCAGCGCAACATTGCCAAGCAGGAGGAGCGCAACGTATCCCGCGAGGAGGCAATGGCCCGTGGCGCGATGGCACTTTTCGGCGAGAAATACGGCGACATGGTGCGCGTCATCACCTTCGATCCCGACTATTCCGTCGAACTCTGTGGTGGCATTCACGTCGATGCGACGGGCGAGATTGGCGTGTTTCGGTTCCTATCCGAAGGGTCTGTCGCTGCTGGTGTCCGGCGCATAGAGGCTATTGCGGGGCAGGATGCGCTGGCGTTCATCGACCGCGAAATCGACGAGTTGACACAGGCGCGCGGGCAGTTTCGTACGCTCACGCGGCCCGTCGGTGATGAAATTGCCGACCTACTCGAACAGCGCAAGGAACTCGAAAAAGAACTCGAAGCCCTGCGGCAGTCTCAACTCGAAGGTCAGCTTGACGCGCTGATCAACCAGGCGCAGGTGGTCAACGGGGCGCGGCTTGTCACCGGGCGCATCCCGAATGCCGAGATGGATATGCTGCGGACGCTCGGGCAGACGCTCCGCGATCGGCTCGGCGGAGGCTCCGTCGGCGTCCTGGGCACCGTCGATCCCGAAGGCGAGAAAGTCTACCTTGTCACTACCGTCTCCGACGACCTTGTGAAAGAGCATGGGGTCAAGGCTGGAGCGCTCGTGGGGCAACTGGCGAAGCGCGTGGGCGGTGGTGGCGGCGGACGACCGGAACTGGCCACAGCAGGCGGCAAGCAGCCGGAAAACCTCGACGACGCGCTCACGGCGGCTTCTAGCGTGCTGGCGTCGTTGCTTAACTAATCCAAGTTGTGCTTTATGAAGAAGTATGTCATTGCGAGGAACGAAGTGACGAAGCAATCTCGTGAAACCCAGCGTATTGCCTCGTAGACGAGATTTTCGCTAAGCTCGCAATGACAACCAGGATAACATACAACTTGGGTTAACTAGCATCATTTGCGGAAAAGAAGGCGAGCACCTAGTTTCTGCGTCGCCAGATCATCTAACAAAACGCAATCGGTGTGAACGCATCCGTTTACCAACGCCTATGTAGTGTACAGCAGGAGCGCGGCGCGGGTTTTATCGTGCTCATTGACCCGGACAAACTCGCCGTGTCGCTGCTGCCGTTGTTCGCAGAACGATGCCACGAGGTGGGCGTGGATGCATTTTTCGTGGGGGGCAGCTTGCTTCATGCGCCGACCTTCGACGATTACCTGCGCCGGTTGCGCGAGGTCACGCATCTGCCTTTGATTGGTTTTCCTGGCTCGCTGAGTCAGGTTTCGGCAGAACTCGACGCTATTCTTTTTCTCTCCGTCATCAGCGGGCGCAACCCGGAATATCTGTTTGGCCAGCATGTCCACGCCGCGCCCATTATCCAGCGGATTGGCCTGGAACCCATCTCGACAGGGTATATGCTGGTTGAATCAGGAAGGACCACGACAGCGCAGTACATGAGTCATTCGATGCCATTGCCGCGTCACAAGCCGGAAGTCGCTGTCGCTACGGCGCTGGCCGCCGAGATGATGGGGATGCGTCTGTTGTACACCGATGGGGGCTCTGGTGCCGATCAGACGGTGCCTGAAGAAATGATCGCTGCCATCACCGAAGCCTGCACGGTGCCGCTCGTCGTTGGTGGTGGCTTGCGCACGCCCGATGAGGTGGCCCGCAAGGTGCGCGCCGGTGCCCGGTTCATCGTTGTCGGCACCGCCATTGAACAACGCCCGGATGCGGGCTATCTGCATGAGTTAGCCAGTGCCGCGCATGGGCTTGGCTCACGTGTTTCGTGAATGGACGCCATCGTAGAGACGCTCCGCCGGAACGGTTCTTCCAAGCCGTTTCAGTCTCCCGTTTTATCCTGATAGGCGAGCAGGCGGAGGGCGTTGAAGACGACGACCAACGTGGAGCCCTCGTGCAGCACCACCGCCGGGCCAATGCCGAGGCCGAAGATTGTGGCGGGGACGAGGAAGACGACCATGCCGAGGCTCATCCACAGGTTTTGCTTGATGATGCGGCTCGTCTGCCGCGAGAGGCCGACGGCGAAGGGAAGATGCCGCAGGTTGTCTGCCATCAGTGCCACATCGGCGGTTTCGAGCGCCACATCGCTGCCCGCGGCTCCCATGGCAATGCCAACCGTTGCATGCGCCATCGCAGGCGCGTCATTGACACCATCGCCGACCATAGCCACTTTTTCCTGCTCGCGCAGGTGCTTGATCGTTGCCACCTTGTCGTCCGGCAGCAGGTCGCCGCGTGCTTCGTCCAGTCCCACGGTTTTTGCGACGGCTTCAGCCACCCGCTGGTTGTCGCCTGAGATCATCACCATACGTCGGATGCCGATGGTGCGGAGCCGGGCGATGACCTCGGCGGCCGCTTCGCGCGGCGTATCCATCAGGCCCAAGACACCCAGGTAGCGGTCTCCCCGGCGTACGATCATCGTCGTGCGTCCATCTTTTTCCAGTTGCTCAATGGTTTCCCGCAAAGCGTCTGGCAGGGGCGGGCCTTCGACTTCATCAAAGAGGTCGTCCTTTCCAATGTAAATGGTTTCGCCATCCAGCATGGCCTTGACGCCGCGCCCCGTGATGCTTTCCAGATTTTTGGCCTCAGCTACGGGTTCTTCGAGATGGGTCTGACCATGCCGGACGACGGCCTGGGCGCGTGGGTGGTCGGAGCCTTTTTCGACAGCGACCGCCGTGCGCAGAAGGGTCGTTTCAGAGATGCCGTCGGCGGGCACCACATCCGTCACACGTGGTTTGCCCTCGGTGAGGGTGCCGGTTTTGTCGAATGCAATAGCCGAGAGCGTGCCGAGGTTTTCGAGTGGGCCGCCGCCTTTGACGAGCAGGCCGCCGCGGCCAGCACGCGCCACGCCGCTGAGCACGGCGCTCGGTGTAGAAATGGCAAGGGCGCAGGGGCTGGCTGCGACCAGCGCCGCCATCGCCCGATAGAAGCTCGCGCTGAAGGGTTCGTCGATGACCACCCAGGCGAAAAGCAACAGCACCACGAGGCCGAGAACAGAGGGGACAAAGATGCGCTCGAACTTGTCGGTGAAACGCTGCGTCGGCGATTGCTCGGTTTCAGCTTCTGTCACCATTTGCACCACGCGAGCCAGCGTCGATTCGGACGAGCGTTTTGTGACCACGATTTCCAGCGCGCCGCTGCCATTGATGGTCCCGGCGAAGACGCGGTGTTCGTCCGATAAGGTTCCTGGATTGCGCAATGCTTTTTCTGCATCTGATACAGGCTGTTTATCGACAGGCACACTTTCGCCCGTGACGGGAGCCTGATTGATCGCGCTCGTGCCTTTCACCACAAAGCCATCGGCAGGCAGCCGCTCGTTGGTACGCACGATGACGGTGTCGCCAACTTGTAACTGTTCCACAGGGATTTCTGCTTCTGCGCCATCGCGCCGGACGATAGCCGTGTCGGGGGCCAGATCGGCCAGCGCTTCGATGGCGCGTCGGGCGCGACCCATCGCGTAATGCTCCAGCGCATGCCCGAGGGAAAACAGAAACAGGAGCAGGGCTCCTTCGAACCATTTGCCCAGCACAGCCGCGCCAACCGCAGCCACCAGCATCAGGAAATCGACCTCAAAGCGGCCCATGCGTATCGCGTCGAAAGCCTCGCGCAACGTAAAAAACCCGCCGAAGAAGTAGCCGCCCAGATACAGTGCGATGGGCACTCCGGCAGGCACCGCCGCGACGAAGGACAGGCCGAAGCCTGCTGCGACGCACACGCCGGAAAGAATCGCAAAGATCAGTTCGGTTTTCTCGCCGAAGATACCGCCGTGATCGTGAGCATGCTCTCCTTCGCCGTGTTCGTGATCGTGTTCATCTACCGCTGGCGTTGGTGTCGGATGCGGCTCCACAATCTGCACATGCATCTTGCGAAGGGCGTTGCGCAAAGCCTCGGTATCCGTCTGCGTACGGTCGAATTCGATGCGGATGGGACCGGTGGCATTAGCCTCAGCAGAGAGGATACCGGGTAGATGCTCCAGCCGTTCGGTCACGGTGCGGGCACGACGCTGGTGTCTCAGCCCATCTACTTCCCAAACAACATGGCCAAACCGATCCGTAAGGTGGGCACCTTGCAGCTTGGCGATGTGCCGGATGCGGGGCAGGGCAAGCAGATCGGGATCGTAATGGATGCAAAACTTCGCTGCTTCGCCATTCTGTGCTTCGATGAGATGCACTTGTTCAACGCCCTCCTCGGCCTGTAAACGGTTTGTGAGTCGTTGCACACAGGCGTCGCGGGCGTCCGGCACATCGGGCAGCAGCACGGCAATATCGAGTTGAAGCTTGTCGGCCATGGGTTTAATAACAGGTGGGCGGGAGCAAGCAGAACGGTGTGGGATGGCTTACGTTTCGGGCACTTTGATCGTCTGCATTTCCAACCCCTCCAGATTTTTTTGCCTCGGCAGTAACTTCATTTGCAACTATGTCGTAGTGCGACGTAATCTATGTCCCAGCACGACGTAGACTCATCCATCTGATTTCCTTACGCCGATGATTCCCAAAGCTCTTGTTGCCGCTTCTATCAAGCCGTTTATCCTCTCCGTGCTCGCTGAAGGAGAGAGCTACGGCTATGCCATCATCCAGCGTGTGAAGATGATCACCGGTGGACGGATCGAATGGACCACTAGCACGCTGTATCCTGTGTTGCACAGCCTGGAAAACAAAGGATTATTAGAAAGCCGTTGGCAAACCTCTGCGGAAGGTCCTCGCCGCAAATACTATCAACTCACCGCCAAGGGAGAGAAGGCGCTGGCCCGCGAGAAGCAGCAGTGGTTGGATGTGCATCAGGCGCTGATGCAGTTGTGGAATCCAACTCCCGGTTTCTCCAGTGGACTCGCACCTGCATAGGTTTTGGGGACGATGAGGAAATCCTACAGCTTCGATCTCAACAAAGCCCTTGCAGCGTGGCGGCGCAGCCTGGAATACAACCATGCCTTCACGTCTGACGACCTCGACGAACTGGAGCAACACCTGCGCGACCAGATCGCGGGGTTGGTGAGAGGCGGCCTCAGTGAAGAGCAGGCCTTTGCCCGAGCGATGCGGGAGATGGGTGACTATAGCACGGCGGAGGCAGAGTATCGCAAAGTCTACTGGGGCAAGCTCCGACGCCGTGGCGAAGTGCGCAATGAATTCATCTGGAGGATGGCTATGCTGAAGAACTATCTCAAGATTACGGTTCGCACGCTGGCCCGGCAGAAGGGCTATGCCTTTATCAACATTGCCGGGCTGGTCGTCGGGCTAGCTGTCTGTTTTCTGATTTTCCTCTTCGTTCGGCATGAACTGAGCTTTGACCGCTTCCACGCGCAGGCAGATCAGATCTACCGCGTTGTCCAACAGGAGGAACTCGCTACTTCGGGTGCCCTGGCTCCGGCGCTGGAGAGCGCGTACCCCGACGTTGTTCGTGCAGTCCGTATCAGTCAGCGCTGGCCGGAAGTGCTCGTCACGCATGACGGGGAAGCTCGCTACGAACAACGCTTCTTTTTCACCGACTCCACGTTCTTCGATGTGTTTAACTTTCCTCTTGTGCAGGGCGACCCGCGGACAGCCCTGACGCGCCCTTTCAGTGTCGTTCTCACGGAAGAGATGGCCCGAAAGTATTTCGGCAAGGAGGACCCCGTCGGACAAACCTTGAACTTGAAGGGCCTCTGGGATGCCCACGACTTTGAAGTCACTGGCGTAGTTCAAAGCCTGCCCTCGAACAGCCACTTTACCTTCAACTTTCTGGCTTCCTACAACACCCGGTTCCAGACAGAGCCTGGTGCGGAAAACATTGAATCGTGGCGTTATATCGGGGATTACACCTACCTCCGCCTGGATGAGGAGGCGGCCATTGAGGACTTGGCGGCAAAGATGCCTGCGTTCGCCAAACAACACGAAGGGGCCTTGTTTCGCAATCGGGAAGATATCGACTTTGCGACGTGGTACACGTTCCAGCCGATCACGGACATTCACTTGTACTCCCAATACGAGCGTGAACTGGAGCCCAACAGCGAGGTGCGCTATCTGTATATATTTTCTGCCATCGCGCTGCTAATTCTGCTCATTGCCTGCATCAACTACGTCAATCTTGCTACTGCACGATCGGCGCAACGGGCGCGGGAGGTCGGGGTGCGCAAGGTTGTGGGTGCCCACCGGAGCCAACTGATCGGCCAATTTATGGGTGAGTCCGTCGCGCAGATCGGTGTGGCCCTGCTTCTGGCCCTGCTTCTGGTCAAGCTGAGTCTACCAGCATTCAACAACCTGCTGCAAACTGGCATTCGGCTGGAAGACGCAGCGTTCGGTCAACTCGCCGGGATTGCACTCGGCATCGGGGCAGCGGTGGTGTTGCTGGCGGGGCTGTATCCGGCTACCGTCCTTTCACGGTTTCGACCTGCCTACGTATTAAAGGGGAATGTGGGCACAGGAGCCTCGAATGCGCGGTTTCGGCATGGCCTCGTGGTGGTGCAGTTTGCGGCCTCCGTGGTTCTCATCATCGGCACGCTGACCATCCAACGCCAACTCGACTTCATGCAGGAGAAGAAGCTGGGGCTGAATCCCGAGCAAGTCGTTGTTGTGTCCACCCGAAACGCGGTCAGTGGGGATAGCTATACCACCTTCAAGGAAGAGCTCCTCAAGCATCCTGATATTCTCAGCATAACGGCTTCTAGCCCGGCTCTTCCAGCCAGGCCCGAGCAGTTGATGGAAGTATGGGAGACGCGACCAGTCGCCGGGGAGGAATTGCCCCTGCAGGCGTCACAAATATCTGTCGGGCTGGATTTTCTGGAAACGATGGAGATTCCCCTCGTGAAGGGCCGTAATCTCAGGCCCGGTGACCTGGATCAGATGCGAGCGGGAACAGTCACTCCTGTCCTCATCAACGAGACAGCGGCGCGACACTTTGGGTGGACAGAGCCGATTGGTAAAGAGTTCGGATGCTGCCATCATCCGACGCCGCGTGTTGTCGGTGTCGTGGAAGATTTCCATTATCAGTCGCTCAAAGAAGAGATCGATCCCCTCGTGCTGAGCCCAACCTGGTGGTCGCGGTTTATCCTCGTGCGGGTCAGCACGACGGACGATTTAGCCGGCACGCTGGCTGTTATAGAAGATAAGTGGCAGACCCAGGCTCCTGACTACCCGTTCGACTTCACGTTCCTGGACGAGCGGTTCGCGCAGATCTACGACGCCGAGGAACGGCTGGCACAGATCTTTGCTGTCTTCTCGGCCCTTGCCGTCCTGATTGCCTGCCTGGGTCTGTTTGGCCTGGCGGCCTTTATGGCACAGCGCCGCACCAAAGAGATCGGCATTCGCAAAGTCCTCGGCGCGACCGTTGTGAATATCGTCTCATTACTCTCGAAGGATCTTGTCAAGCTCGTCGGGATCGCCTTTGTCGTGGCCGCGCCACTCGCCTACCTTGCCATCGAGCGCTGGCTCTCTGACTTTGCCTACCACATCGATATAGGTCCTGGCATCTTCGTGCTCACAGTTTTACTTGTGCTCCTTATCGCAGGGGTGACCGTGAGTTATCAGTCGATCAAAGCCGCCCTCACCGATCCGGTCAAGAGCCTGCGCCATGAGTAACTACCCCTTCGATCTTGACAAAGCCCTTGCCGCGTGGCGGCGGAGCCTGGAGTACAACCGCACCTTTACCGCCGACGACCTCGACGAGCTAGAGCAGCATTTACGTGATCAGGTGGCGGGGTTCGTGGCGCAGGGACTGAATGAAAAAGCAGCCTTTGCACAGGCGATGCGGGAGATGGGAGATTATGGCACAGCGGAATCAGAGTATCGCAAAGTCTACTGGGGCAAACTTCGTCATCGGGGCGAAGTGCTACGAGAACTTATGTGGAGGTTTTCCATGCTCAAGAACTATTTCAAGATTGCCTTTCGCAACTTGCGTAGGCAGAAGGGCTACAGCTTTATCAACATCGCCGGGCTGATGTTGGGGCTGACGTGCTGCCTGCTCATCTTCCAGTTCGTCGCTTTCGAGTATAGCTTTGATGATTTCAACGAGCATGCCGCGACGATCTACCGTGTTACAGAGACCTCTGCACGTAACAACGGTGATTCCAACACCATTGCCATGAGTCCGTACGCCATGGGCGGGGCGTTGGAAGAGGCGGTGCCTGAGGTCGTTCGCTATGCTCGCATCCACCCCGATTATGCCAACCCGGTTATCTCGAATCCAGAACAGCGAGACAAAGCCTTCGAGGAGACCGATGCGTTGTATGTCGATGCGTCCTTCCTCCAGATGTTTTCATACCCGCTCGTTGCCGGAGAAAATGCTCTGGATGAACCCGGCACAATGCTGCTTTCTGAATCGGCAGCAAGGCGCTATTTCGGGGAGCAGAATCCGATTGGAAGGACGCTCAAGGTTAACGGGTGGATGAGTGACTCCTATCAGATTACCGGAGTTTTGAAAGACGCGCCGGTAAATTCCCATCTGCAATTTGATTTCCTGATGCCGGTGGGGCCCTTGGTGCAGAGCGGCTACAGCCCCGATCATGCCTGGCGCCTCCGCAACTTTATGACCTACGTCCAACTCCGCCCGGATGCCCGGCTGGACGAGGTTGAGCGCAAGTTTACGGATGCGTGGCTGGCAAACGTAGGGGAGGTATACCGGGAAGGAAACATTGTAGCACACCTGAATGCGCAGCCGCTCCGTGATCTTCACCTCAACAATGAGGTGATGGTTGGGGCACTCTCCACAGGCAGTTATCGAACAGTGTATTTCTTCACGCTGCTTGGGGTGGTGCTTTTCTTGATTGCACTCATCAACTACGTCAACCTCGCCACGGCCCGTGCGCTGGATCGCGCCCGGGAGGTGGGTGTGCGCAAATCCGTCGGGGCGCAGCGCGGGCAGCTGGTCACCCAGTTTCTTTTCGAGTCGGCCCTGACAAGTGTGATTGCGTTGATGCTGGCCCTGGGGGCGACGGCTGTGCTACGACCGGTTGTCAATCAATTGACCGGTGCGCAACTCACGCTGGCCGTGTGGGTCGATCCTTTGTTCTGGATTTCCTGTCTGGTGGTTTTCTGCGTCAGCACACTGGTGGCTGGTTTGTATCCGGCGTTTGTCCTCTCGTCCTTCCGCCCTGTGGCTGCTCTGAAAGGCAAAGCCGGGACTTTTGCCTCTCGCCTGTGGCTGCGCAAAGGGCTGGTTGTGGTTCAGTTTGCCGCTTCGATGGTGCTGGTTGCTGGAACGGTGATTGTATACAACCAACTCAGCTATATGCGGCACCTGGATCTGGGCATTGATCTGGAGCAGGTGCTGACGGTTTCGGGACCACGGGTGTTGGATGAGGGCGTCAATCGGGAAGGGGCGATCAGCACGTTCACCCAGGAAGTGCGTGCGCTACCGGGCGTGCAGCAGACCGCGACCTCCGCGAAGTTGCCAGGGCTGGGCTTCAACTGGTACACCTCCGCATGGCTGGCGACAGCAGACCGATCTTCTGCCATTTCCGGGACCGTGGCGCGGATCGATTCAAGCTTTGCAGATTTGTATGGCCTCACGCTGATTGCCGGGGAAGGCTTTCGGAACAGATCGGGGAGCACGCCACAGGGAACGCCAATGCGGGTTATTGCTAATGCATTGGCAGTGAAAGCGCTCGGATTTGAGACGCCCGATGAGGCTGTCGGTCAACTCATCCGTCTGGGTGGCGATGAGACCGAAATTGTGGGTGTGTTCAAAGATTTTAGTTGGTCCTCGGCCCACAACACCCGCGAGAACATGTTTTTTGAACAGACCCAGAGCGGCCTGCTCGTTTCGATGAAAGTGAACACAGCCAGTCTGCCGCAGACGCTCACTGCCATTGAAGATATCTACACCACGCTTTTTCCAGGCAATCCCTTCCGCTACACCTTTGCCGATGCGCAATTCGAACAGCAATATCGCACCGACCAGCAGTTCGCCACGCTGTTCGGCCTGTTTGCGAGCATCGCCATCGTGATTGCCTGCCTCGGCTTGTTCGGGCTGGCAGCATTTACAGCGACGCGGCGCACCAAAGAAATCGGCGTGCGCAAAGTGCTCGGGGCATCTGTCGGTGGCATCATCGGATTGCTCTCGAAAGACTTTCTGCAACTGGTTGGAGTGGCCTTTGTCGTTGCGGTGCCGATCGCGTACTTCCTAATGAATCGATGGCTCGCGGATTTTGCGTACCACATTCGCATTGGCCTCGGGGTGTTTTTGCTGACAGGCGCGCTCGTTTTGTGCATTGCGCTGGCAACAGTCAGTTATCAATCGATCAAAGCTGCTCTAGCGGACCCCGTCAAGAGCCTGCGCCATGAGTAGCTATCGTTTCGATCTCGACAAAGCCCTCGCGGCGTGGCGGCGAAGTCTGGAATACAACCACGCTTTCACCGTCGATGACCTCGACGAACTGGAGCAGCACCTGCGTGATCAGGTGGCTGGATTAGTGGCGGAGGAAATTGAGGAAGAGGTTGCGTTTCGGCAGGCGCTACGCGAGATGGGCGACTACAACACGGCGGAATCGGAATATCGCAAAGTCTATTGGAGAAAACGCCAACGACGGGGCGAATTGCTTCACGAACTGCAAGAGAGGTGCTCAATGCTCAGGAATTATCTGACCGTGGCTGTTCGCAACGTGCTGCGGCAAAAAGGGTACAGCTTCATCAACATCTGTGGCCTCGCGCTCGGTATCGCGTTTTGTGTCCTCGTCTTGCTCTATGTGCGCGATGAACTGAGCTACGACCGTTTCTTCGAGAAGGCGGACCGCATCTTTCGGGTGAATGCTACAAGCCAGAATCCAGAAGGCGATTTTTATCGAACGGTCATTCCACCGCCTGCGGCTCCGGCATTGCGGGAAGCCTTTCCCGAAGTAGAAGTGGTCACACGGTTAGCTGCGCGGAGCCGTGTGGTCCTTCGCGTAGGCGAGCAGGCGTATCAGGAAGACCGCTTCTTCCTCGCGGATGCTTCCTTCTTCGAGGTGTTCTCCTTTTCCTTCTTGCAGGGCGATGCCCAAACGGCACTCACGGAACCGGGCTCCCTGGTTCTTACGGAGTCGATGGCACGCAAATATTTTGGGGATGCAAATCCGCTAGGGCAGGTCATTACATTTGAGAACGAGATCGAATTGACCGTCGCAGCAGTGATCGAAGATGTCCCTTCCAACAGCCACCTGACATTCGATTTTCTAGCTACGCTGGAGACGCCCGGGCTGGGCCGGGCGGGCTGGCTCAATAATTGGGGGAGCTCATCCACCATGACGTACGTGCTGGTGCGGCCCGATGCTTTGCCGGAGGTGCTCGAAGCCAAACTCCCGCGCTTCGTCGATACCAATATGGCATCGTCGCTTGATGACAACGAAACGTATACGCTTTCCCTGCAAGCCCTATCCAGGATTCATCTCTATCCACACCGGCCAGCAGAGCAAGTCTGGGGGGCCAGCAACCTCCGCTATGTATACCTCTTTTCGATTCTCAGCCTGCTCATCCTGCTCATCGCCGGCATCAATTACATTAATCTTGCGACAGCCCGTGCCCTGAAACGCGCCAGAGAAGTAGGGGTCCGCAAAGTACTAGGTGCCAACCGGCAACAACTCGTTCGGCAGTTTCTTGGAGAGTCGTCGTTGCTGGTAGGAGCAGCCATTATAATGACCGTGTTGCTGGTAGGGTTGAGCTTGCCGTTTTTCAACACGCTCACCGGCAAAGCCATCTCGACGACAGCGCTAGCTGATCCTGCCTTGCTGATGGGTCTACTGGGGATATGGGTACTCGTAAGCCTTATCGCAGGCAGTTACCCCGCCTTCTACGTTGCAGCCTTTCGTCCAGCAGATGTCATCCGGGGAAAAGCCAGAGGTTGGGGCAGATCTACCCTGCAGCGCAATAGCCTGGTGGTTGTGCAGTTTACCGCAGCCATACTGATGATCGTGGGGACGTTGGTGGTGCAACAGCAACTGACCTTCATGCGCCACAAAAGTCTCGGCTATGATGCGGAACAGGTACTCGTCGTACCCCTCCGTGACCAAGCGGTATTGCAGAGTACGGCGGTGCTGAAACAGGAATGGCTCACCATTCCAGGGGTGCGTGCCGTCACTTTTTCCTCGGGGGTGCCCAACGCCGTAGGGTGGCACAGCACAGCCCGCTGGGAAGGGGCCGCAGAAGAGGAGGCCCTGGAAGTAAACCACATCATGATCGATTTTGGTTTTATGGAGACCTTCGGCTTCGAAGTTATTGCCGGGCGGGGCTTCAACCGTGCGTTTCCTGGCGATAGTACGGCAGCCTATGTGTTGAATGAAGCTGCTGCGGAGGCCATCGGTTGGGCAGAGCCTGTCGGGAAGAAGTTTACCATCGGAGACCGTGAAGGGCTGGTTATCGGCGTCGTCAAAGATTTCCATTACGAGTCCCTGCGTCAGCCCATCGGCCCTCTTGTGTTGCACTTTGGCGACCAGTTGTATCGGATGGCTTCGCTCAAAATCCAGCCAGGGCAGGTGCCAGGTACCCTGAAGGCAGTGGCCGCAACCTTGCAACGTTTTGCTACAGATCGTCCATTCGAGTACTATTTTCTGGACGAGACCTTCGACGAACTCTACCGCACCGAAGCACGGTTCGGCCAAATCACAACCCATCTCACCGTCCTGGCTCTCATTCTGGCTTGTCTCGGCTTACTGGGCCTTACGGCATCAGTCGTCGAAAATCGTACGAAAGAGATTGGCGTGCGGAAGGTGCTCGGTGCATCCATACCTAACCTGGTTGTGCTGCTCACAAGCGAGTTTACCCGGCTTGTGCTGATCGCCTTTATCATCGCGGCACCGCTGGCTTATTTCGCCGCCCGACGATGGTTGGAGAGTTTCGCCTATCATATCAGCCTGGGGTTTGGTCTCTTTTTCCTGGCAGGCGGGCTTGTAATCCTGGTCGCGTGGTTGACAATCAGCTATCAGGCTATCAAAGCGGCCTTTGCCGATCCCGTCAAGAGCCTGCGCTATGAGTAGCTATTCCTTTCATCTGGACAAAGCCCTAGCGGCGTGGCGGCGCAGCCTGGAATACAACCATGCCTTCACCGTCGACGACCTCGACGAATTGGAGCAACACCTGTGCGATCAGGTGGCAGGCTTGGTGGAGGAAGGATTGGAGGAAGAAGCCGCGTTTCGGCAGGCGCTGGGCGAGATGGGGGATTACAGCACAGCGGAAACAGAATATCGCAAAGTGTACTGGGGCAAGTTGCGTCGGCGGCAGCGTCTGTTAACCGAAAGCTTGTGGAGATTTTCCATGCTCAAGAACTATCTGATAATTGCCTGGCGGACGATGGCACGGCAAAAAGGCTACAGTTTCATCAACATCGTTGGCCTTGCGCTGGGGATGGCATGTTGCTTGTTGCTGTTTCAGTACGTGAGTTATGAGAGGAGTTTTGATCGCGTTCACGCAAAAAAAGACCAAATCTACCGGGGTGGCTTTGGAGTCAGCCGAAATGGGGAGATGCAACACATCCGAGGCGAAACAGGGTTTAACCTTGGTCCCATCATGGCAGAGGCGCTGCCCGAAATTGTTCGATACACACGCATCCACCCCAATTACGGCGGAGCCACCTTAGCCTACACGGATGGCGAAAACACCCAGGCGTTCAGGGAAGAACGTGTGGTCTATGCCGATTCTACGTTTCTTCGCCTGTTTGATTTTCCTTTGCTGAAAGGCAGACGGGCGTTGGTATTGACGGAGCCGAACACCCTGTTGCTATCAGCATCCATGGCGCAGAAATATTTTGGCGAGGCAGATCCGCTGGGTAAAACCATTGAGGTTATAGGATGGGTACGAGGCTTCTATAAAGTGGTGGGCGTCTTCGAGGATGTGCCCGCCACATCGCATCTGCGCTTTGATTTTCTGCTTCCTATGCAGGATTTGCTCAACCTATCCCGCTTTTCGGAAACGG
>DATGCC010000630.1:0-4406 GCA_035312345.1 Rhodothermales bacterium | reverse complement strand
GACGTTGACCCCGGGCAATGGCTCACCCGTGGCGGCATCAGTGATAGTACCGGTGATCTTGCCCGTCGTCTGCGCGAGTGCAGGCGCGGTGAAGGCCAGCAAGACCAGCAAAGCGAGGACATTATGCAGTAACCGTGTCGGGCTCATAGACGGCATACTAGTTGGTCGTTTCTTCGGTCAACGGCATGGAAAAAAGGAGATCGCTATCGACCTCGACGGGGTAGCGCGCCCGCACTGCCGCGTAGGTGTCGCGCAGGTGGGCACGGGTGAAATGGTAGCGCAACTGCTCGCGGATGGCAGCCTGCGCTTCGGCAAATGTCATGTCACGGGCGGCCTGCCGCCTGCCGGTGTGGAAGAGCACGTACTGCCCCTGCACCTCGAACGGCCCCAGCACCACTTCGTCAGGCGCGTCGAACACCAGATCGGCCAGCGCGCCGAGTTGGTCGCGGCTCACCAGCCCCATGTCGCCACCCGTCGTGCGGGCGTCAGGGCTGATGGAATAGGCGCGGGCCAGCGAGGCAAAATCGGCGTGGGCGGCCTGTTTTTTGAGTGCATTCGCGTCGGCTTTTGTCTCGACGGTTAACTCCCACACCTGCCGTTTTTCGGGGACGCGGAATTCGCTCTCTGGTGCCGTGTCGAAATACGCCTGGGCCGAGTCTTCGGGGACTTCGACTTCGGCAGACAGCCGCTCGCGCGCCGTTTGCAACACCCAGTCGTCCATTGCCTCGGTGAGTGCGTGCTCGAACGTCGCAGTCCGGTCGAGGACCATCTCGTGGGCGCGGTCCATCATCACCTCGCGCAACACCAGGCCGTCGACAAAGTCGATGAGGTCGGCACGGCTGCGCACCTGAGCACGCTGCTGCTCGTCGGTGTACTGTGCCCGCTCTCGGAAGTCGTGGACGGTCCAGGTGCGGCGGTTATTTGTCTTTCCAAAGGTGACGAGCGGCGCTGCCAGCCAGGCATCGAACGCTTCCCCCTCCGGCATCAAGGCCTGCCCGGTGACCTGCCCGAGCAGGTTTGCAAAAGCGTCTTCGTGGAGCATAATGGCAAGGTCGCGGCGCAGATCCTGCATGTGCTGTCGCATGGCCCGCTGCTGCTTGCGCTGGCGTACGTAGGGAATAAAACGGCTCTTTTTCTGCGCGTACTCGGTCTCGGTCAGCAGTGGATCGGTGAAGCGATCCTGCACCTGGATGATCGAATAGCCCTGCGCCATCCGCACCGGCTCGGAGATCGCGCCGACCTCCAGGCTGAAGGCGGCGTCTTCAAACGTCGGATCCATCTCGTCGAACGCAAAGGTCCCCACCAAGCCGCCATTTTCGGCGAGACGCGGATCGGCGAAAACCTCCTTTGCCAGCACCTCGAATGATTCGCCATGCTGAAGCCGAGCGTGGAGTACATCGGCCTGCTCGCGGGTGCGAGCGTAGAGATGACGGGCGGTGATCTGGGTGTGCGCCCGAACGAACATGGCGCGCAGGTCGCGGTCTGTCACCCGGATGGTGTCGAAGAGCACCTGCGCTGTGTAGGCATCCAGCAAGAGCTTGCGGCTGGCTCGCTCATAATGGGCCTGATAGCCTGCTTCCTGCTCAACCCCTGCCGCCCGCGTCTCTTTGATGAGCAAATGCGCGGCGACCAGGTTGTCGAGAAAGGCGCGGCGCAGGGTAGAAGCATCCGTCAAACCCGTGCGCCCCAGGTACTCGACATAGGCCTGCCTGAACACATCAGCACGGATAGTGACCTCCCCTGCCGTTGCTACGATGGGCGCGGTGGGCTGGCTACTGGAACGAGCTTCCCGGCATCCCGCCACGCAAGCCATAACGCCGAGTACCAGCGCCAGATACACAACCCCATGTATCCTTGTTTGTGTCATGGCGCAGTTCTCTCCTGGTGACGCGTTGCCGATATTTGCTCGTGCGATCCATTCGTCGTGCTCCGCCCGATAAGCTGGGGTGTAAAAACGGTATGCGAGATGGGCTGTTCTCGCTGCTCTAATCGTGATAGGAACTTCTCGACGGCTAACTCGCCCATCTGCCGCATCGGCTGGCGGATGGTCGTCAGGCCCACATACTCACTGATGAGTATATCATCAAAGCCTACAATGGAGATATCTTCGGGCGTCCGCAGACCTGCTTCTTTCACGGCCCGCATTACCCCCAGCGCCTGGATATCTGATGTTGCAAAAATCGCGGTAGGACGCTCCCGTCGACTCAGCAGCGCCCGCGCTGCCCTATAACCGGCCTGCTCGGTATAACCATGCTCGCGCAAGTCGGTACTAATTTCGACCAGCGTTTTGTCTACCGGTAGCCCGGCTTCATGTAAGGCCCGTTCATATCCTTTGCGACGCTCAGCAGCGGGCACACCCCGGCTGGCCGCTACCATCCCGATATGGGTGTGCCCCAGGGCAATGAGATGTTGCGTTGCCAAACACCCGCCCAGCTCGTTGTTGATTGATACTGAATCAAAGTCAGGATGAAAGCAATCGACCAGAATGACCGGCTGCCCGCTCTGCTTGAGCCGCCGTACGAGCGCATCGGTGATCGGCATAGAAAACAGCAAGACCCCCGCCGACAGGCCCCGTTGCAGCGACCGGTTCAGTTGCTCGTCGGCCACTTCGGGTTCGTTGGCCGTGAATACCAACAAGTCGAATTCGCTCTGGGCCAGCCGATCCTGAAGCCCGCGCATAACTTCTACAAAGAAGTAGTTGGTCACTGCCGGGATGACGGCCGAGAGAAGGTGCGTCTTGCGGCGAGCCAGGCTCTGTGCCGAGACGTGCGGCTGGTAACCGAGTTCTTCGGCTACGGCCCGCACCCGCGCCCGCGTTTTGTCTGATACACGCGGATGGTCGTTGAATACCCGCGAGACGGTGGCAATGGACACCTTCGCCTGCTCTGCTATATCGTAAATCGTAACGCTCAACTGAATACAGGAAAAGGGTTGCCTGGTCGGAGAGCGCTTCCACAAAACATGTAAGCGCTTTCAATTCTAAGAGCCAAATAATGAAAGTTCCATATAAAGATCAAGCTATTCTGGCCTTCCTAAATTTTTACCCTAAACGCCTCATAAACAAATGAATGCCTCCTTTCTCAACCTATCGAAATATTTCAAATAGTGGAATTTTTTTGTGAAAACGGTTTCATGGAAAGCCTGATTTTAGCCGCCATTGCTTTCATATACATCTTTTTAAAAAGAAAACGTCCCTTCCGCTAAACACGAAAGGGACGTGGGTTTTGCTTCCTAACTTTGCTTGATCCTGCCCTACACCTCCGTAATCGCCTCGGCGTCTTCGTCCCAGGCTTCGATGGCTTCCAGAACCGTCTCGACGATCTGGTCTTCGGGCACGGTACCGATCACTTCGCCGCGCTTGAAGAGGTGCGCCCGGCCCCGCCCCAGCGAGATACCAAGGTCGGCCCCCTGTGCCTCACCCGGCCCGTTAACGGCACAGCCCATGAGCGCCACGCTGAGGTCTTTGGTGAAGTTGCGCGCTTTGACAGCAGCCTCCACCTCTTCCACGATGGTGAACAAGTCGCCTGTGAGCCGTCCGCATGTAGGACAGGCGATGATGTTGACCCCGGGGCGACCCAGCCGGAGGGCTTTCAGGAGATCATGCCCTACCTCCACTTCTTTGACGGACTCGGTAGAGAGCGAGACACGGATGGTGTCGCCAATACCGTCGGCCAGCAACGCGCCGATGCCGATGGAGCTTTTGATCGTTCCGGTGGCGGCAGAGCCAGATTCTGTCACGCCGAGATGAAGCGGGTATTCGGTGCGCTCGGCCAGCATCCGGTAGGCCTGAATCATAAAATACACGTCCGAGTGCTTCACCGAAATCACGATGTCTTCGAAACCGTGCTTGGTGCAGATCTCGATGTGGCGCATGGCACTCTCGTACAGCGCCTCGGGTTGCGGATAGCCGTATTTGTCGAGGATGTCTTTCTCCAGCGAGCCAGAGTTGACCCCGATGCGAATGGGAATGCCAGCCTCCTTCGCGGCCAGCAGCACCTCCCGCTCCCACTCTTCTTTGCCGATGTTGCCTGGGTTGATGCGCACTTTGGCAATCCCGGCTTCGATAGCCTGCAGCGCATACTGATAGTTGAAATGAATATCCGCTACGATGGGCACTGGCGCGCCCTGCACAATGTCGGCAAGGGCAGCGGCGTCTTCGGGACGCGGCACAGCTACACGCACAATGTCGGCTCCTGCCTTCGCCAAGCCGTCGATCTCGGCGAGCGTGGCATCGATATCGTGGGTTTTCGAGACGGTCATGGACTGCACCGAGATCGGTGCTCCACCGCCGACCTGGACGTTGCCCACCTGCACCGGGCGCGAATAACGACGCGGACGTTCCATATTTTCAAAAGGCTGTTTCGAGGTTGGTCGCTGTGTAACGAGCGGCTTTAGGTCTGGTTCAG
>DATGCC010000629.1:0-2882 GCA_035312345.1 Rhodothermales bacterium | reverse complement strand
CGTATCTCGGCGTGGTAGAGGGCGTTATAGCTTTCATCCAGGAAGAAATAGGAGAAGGGTTGGTCGGGCATCAGCGTGGCCCATTGGCTCTCGATAAAAGGCAGGGCGTCCGAAGTAGCGCCGGGCTGTAGCTGGACAACGACGCGGCGGAAAGAGCGTCCCTCGGTGCCCAGCACATAGACGAGCGGTTCGATCTCCTGTTGGAGTGACGTCAGATGGAAGTCTGCAACGACACCAATGACCTGGCCCATCGGCTCCTGGTTGAATGGGTTTAAAAGCGCTTTGCCGATGGGGTCTTGCCATCCAAAACGCTTCACGGCCGTCTCATTCACAATGAAAGCACGGCTTCCTGCTGTGGTGTCCGACGCCAGCAGGTTGGAAAAGTCGCGTCCTTCGACGAGGCGAAGCCCCAACGTATTCGTGTAGCGTGTGTCGCTGATGTGCCAGTAAACTGATATTTCCCGCTCACCTCCTTCCGGGATAGGAGAGCCGTTGGCAAAGATATTCTCAGTGGGTACGAACCGGGAGAATCCGACATCCTGGATGCCTGCATGTTGCGTAAGCACCTGTCGGACGGTTTCAGGGTCGTAGGAATCGCGCAAGGCATCGGGGATCGGCAGTACAACGAGGTGGTTTTTGTCAAAGCCAGGATCCGCCTCTTGCATAAAAGTGGTCTGCTGGTAGACGACGCCTGTGCCAATGATGAGTGCGACAGAACTCAGGAACTGGGTAACGACCAGCCCTTTGCGTACGATGGCATCTCGGTTGGTTCGTATCAACCCGTGTTGCTTGAGGACGGTCACTGGGCGAAAAGCCGTCAGGACAAACGCCGGATAACTGCCTGCCAGCACACCCACGCCAAACACGAGGAAGGGCATACCCATCAGCAACCAGCGCAGCACCGGGCCACGAACCGGGAGCGAAATATCGGCAAAGTGTCTCAGCACGGGCAGGCCCAGGTAGGTGAGTCCCAGCGCCAAGCCCGTAGCCACCCCCACGAGCACGAGCGACTCGGCAAGGAACTGTCCGATCAATTGCCGCCGCTGGGCACCCACCACTTTGCGCACCCCGATCTCACGGGCGCGGCGGGTAGCCCGTGCTGTCGCCATATTCATAAAGTTGATGCACGCGATGAACAGCACCAGCAGCCCGACAAAGCCAAACAGGTAGACCTGTCCCGCCCGGTTGTTGGCCTGGATTTCATTGTCCAGATGCGAATGCAAGTGGATGCTGGTGACAGGCTGGAGCGCAAATTGAATTGAAATGCCTTCTCGATCAGAGAGATACTGCTCGCTGAGGAGCGGCAGTTGCGCAGCCAATTGGGTAGCAGCCTCTTCGGCAGGTTCCAGCAGCAGGAGGTAGGTGTATTCTCCGTAGAACCACCACTGGTCGTCTGCCGTTGAGCGCATGCCAGGAGGCAGCACCGCGGCACGCGGGGCGATCAGGTCGAAGGAGAAGTGGGTGTTCTCCGGAATATCCTCAATGATCCCTGTGACGGTCAGTTCATCAACGAAGCGTCTGTCGGGTACCTGTATCCGTTGACCAAGTACATCGGTAGTGTTGAAAAGCTTTTGCGCCAGGGAACGGGTGAGGACGGCGCTGTTGGGTTGCGTCAACGCGGTTCGTGGATCGCCTGCGAGAAAGGAGAACGAGAAAACCTCAAAAACCGTCGAATCGCCCCAGGACAAGGTCACATCAGAAAGACGGTGTTCCTCAACGACGAGTGTTTCGCTGGCCAGACCAAACCGCACGGCTTGCTCCACTGCAGAAAAGTCGCGTTTCAAGGTGGGAGCCAGTGCGGGCGGTGTGAAAGCGCGGCTTTCGGATTGCTGTGTATTGGTTTCGTGGAGCGTGACACGGTAGATGCGGTCGGCATGGACAAAGTGGCGGTCGTAGGAAATTTCATGCTGCACGTAGAGTGCCATCAGCAGAAAGCATGCAATGCCTACGGCCAGCCCAAAAATATTGAGGAACGCATATCCTTTGTGTCGCTTTGCATTCCGAATGGCAATTTTGAAATAGTTCTTCAACATAGCCAGCCTCCATCTAAGTTCAGGCAGGACACGCCCTTTGCGCTTGATCTTGGGCCAGAACACCTTACGGTATTCCGCCTTGGCGCTGGTTGCTTCGCCCACTGCCCGACTCGCCTCCACAAACGCCTGCTGCGGTGACAGTTCTTCATCTTGCAAGTGGGCGATGTGGTCACGCAGGTGCCGTTCGAGTTCGTCGAGATCCTCGCGCAAGAAGCGACCCCGGTAGTGGTACTGCCTTCGCCAGGCTGCTATGGCTCGTTCGAGATTAAACATTATTCATACCGCAGCGATTTCACTGGATCGACGAGGGCAGCGCGCATGGTCTGGGAGCCGATGGCGAGGAGGGCCAGCACCAGAACGGCCAGCACCCCGCCCGCGAAAACGACAAGGCTCATATCCACGCGGTTGGCAAAGAACTGCATCCACAGGTTGTTGAGGAACCAGGTGGCAGGCAAGCCCACAACAAACGCGATGAGAATCAGCTTGAGGTAGCTCCTGGACAGCAACAGCATCACACTGCCGACCGACGCGCCCATCACTTTGCGCACGCCCACCTCTTTGGTTCGTAGTTCGGCGCTGTAGTGAGCCATTGCCAGCAGGCCGAAACAGGCGATCAGGATTGCCAGCGCGGCAATCAAACCAGTGATCCAGATGAAGTCTTTGAAATCGGCGTAGTTGCTGGCTATTTGCGCATCCAGGTACTGATACTCGAAGGGGCGAAGGGGGGCGAGTTGCTTCCAGGTGGCCTCTGCAAAGGCCAGCGCCTCCGTGGGATCGCCGGGGCGAAGACGGATGTTGGCGTAGCGGTATTGGGCCGGGTCGTGGTGCAGCACCAGCGGCGCTATCGGG
>DATGCC010000628.1:0-2563 GCA_035312345.1 Rhodothermales bacterium | reverse complement strand
GACTACGAAGTCTACATCGACAAAAACATCTTCAAGCCGCTCAGCATGGCGCAGAGTTACTTCGACCATACGCCCTACCATCTGCTGAAAAACCGCTCCAACAACTACTACATCCGTGAGGGCCAACCCGTCGCCAATGGGCTCGACTTCGACACCGGCATTACCGTCTCCAACGGCGGCCTCAACGCACCCCTCGGCGACATGGCGAAGTACCTCGCCTTTCTGATGGGCACCGACGATCCCGACCAGCAGGCACGCTACGATAGTGTGCTGGCGCGTACCTCGCTGGAGGAGATGTGGCAGGTGCGGCACGCTGTAGCGGAACGCGGGCCGTTTCAGGAATCCGTAGCCTTGCTCTTTCATGTCATGGAGCGTGACGGCTTTCGCGTCGTCGGACATACGGGCAGCCAGCAAGCCTTCCGCGCCTTTTTCTACGTCGATCCCGTAGCGCACACAGCCGCTCTTGCTACGTTCAACACAGTGGGCTGGGACGAACCCCCAGACACGCGAACGTTGATGGAAGGGCTACGTGCCGACCTGTTTGAAGCCATTTTCCCGCTGTTTTAGGGTACGAAGCCTTAAATCCCTTCTATATAGACATGCCGACCTGAGCCGGTGGGCCGTCTAGAACGAAGCACAGGCACGCGACAAAGGAAAATTTGCTGTCTGAGCGTAGCGAGTTTCAAATTTTCCAGCGTGCCGAAGTGGAGTTCAGGCCCAGCGGGTCGAGTCTTGATTTTTGGTTCTTTTAATCAAGTAAAAGAACACCAAACCTGAAGGCAGAGACAAACCACACATAATTCCTATTCCCTAAAAAGCCTCGCACCGAAAGGAAGATTACACACAGAGGTTATATCTGCCTGGTCAATTCGTCTTTAATGCTGATGTGCAGCACATAGGCATAGAGGAAATAGTTAGTGAAGGGGAATGACTGCGCGTTTATCTGACAGCCCATCTCAGCGGTCCGTATTACACCCTCTCTGGAGGCCGCATGTCTAACAAAAGCCCGTATCCAAATCCAAGGTCGGGTCGCACATCTCATCCATTATTCAATTCATCAGGAGGTATGTATCATGGGATACGTATTCAAGGGAACGTTGCACAGCTATCTTTGCACGGATTGCCGCGAGATACTCGCAGGCGTGCAGATACGCCTGTACCGGCATGGTGGCGAGCAGAACGTGGAGGACCGGGTGGCAGCCCGCGAGAAGGACACCTTCCGGGTGCTGTCTGACGACGACGTGAAAGCCAAATCCGGACGGCTTATCGCCGAGGCGACGACGGACGAGGACGGCCAATTCAGCTTCTCGCTCACGGGCGACGAGCACGGCTACGATGGCGAGCCGTTTGTGGTCGATGTGCGGGTGGCAAAGGTGCCTGGAGCCGACCGCGACATGGACCAGGAGCCGGTGCAGTTTACCATCACGTCGCTCCAACCGGCATGGGACGAAGACGGCAATAACCTCGTCGCGGCGTGGCAGTACATCATCCCGGCGCGGTTCTGGTGCCACATCCTGTCGCTGTTTGGCTTCTGGGTCATCTGTGGCCGGGTGGTAACTTGCAAGGGGCGGCAGCCGCTGCCCGGGGCCACCGTCACCGCCTTCGATGCGGACTGGTTGCAGGACGATGAACTCGGCCAGGACACCACCGATTTCAACGGCTACTTCCGCATCTATTACACCACCGCCGATTTCAAGAAGACGCCCTTCTCGCCGTTTATCAATCTTGAGTTGACGGGTGGGCCGGACGTGTATTTCGAGGTCGAGTTTGGCGGGTCGAAGGTGATCGACGAAGACCAGTCCGATGGACGAAAGCCGGGGCGGCAGAATATCGGTCATTGCTTCTGCGTAGAGCTGTGCACGGATGAGGTGGTGCCGCCCGACGCCGACAAGATTCCGCACTGGGAGCGCGTCGAAGTCTTCGAGGTGGACACCGATTTCTCCACGGAAGGCTATGCGGGGTCCAACTCCCTCGTAATGAGCGATGGTATCGACCTGCACGGCAATATGCCGCTCACGAATGTCATCACCAACCAGCCGCTGAAATACCGCTTCCTCATCGGCGAGTGGGGCTGGCCCGGTGGCGCGGAGGATCCGACCGTGATGCCGTCTGTTGCGCCTGCTGATAGCGCACTGGCTCCGGTCACATCGATCCTTAACTCGAAAGTCGGCTACCTCTATTACACCGACGCCAACGGAGATGCGAGTTCTGCCCCGGTCATCATCCAGTCCTCGGACCTCGACGGAGACGGCTGCATCCAACTGCTCGGCCATCAAGTGACGGTCGATATGCACGACGGGACGACGCAGAACATCGCGGTGTCCGAGAGCAACTTCGTCGGCGCGTATCTGCTGATGACGATGAACTCGACCGCCGTGACGCCGCCGCCCTACGATGTGCTGGAGAACCTGGGTAAGCCTGCGGCTGGCACGCCCGTAGCCGTTGCCGATCAGGCTCCGATCCGGCGGTTCAAGCTGCGCTTCCAGGTCTTCGACGCGGGCGACACCGTCGATAACACGACCAATAACAAGACGCTCGACGCGCTGATCATTGACAACACGCC
>DATGCC010000627.1:0-4455 GCA_035312345.1 Rhodothermales bacterium | reverse complement strand
AATGCCCGGCTCTTGAAGGTTTAACCTGACTGATGATCTATCCGAAGCGCCCGCTCGACCCGCTAGCCGTCGCCCGTCACTATGACGAACTCGACCGCTTCTACCGCGAGGTGTGGGGCGAGCATGTGCATCATGGCCTCTGGCTCACCGGCAATGAATCGGCGGAGGTCGCCGTGCGACAACTGGTGGATCGCGTGGCCGAACACGCCCACATCGCACCCGGCGAAGCGGTGTGCGATGTGGGCTGCGGCTATGGCGCGACGGCCCGACAGCTAGCCACCGATTACCACGCCACGGTCACCGCGCTGACGCTTTCACCCGCGCAACACCGCTACGCCTGCGCCCAGCATCCCGGCACGGACAACCCAACCTACCTGCTGCGTGACTGGCTCGACAACGACCTGCCGACTGCCTCCTTCGACGCGGTTATTTCCATTGAGTGCATCTCGCATGTGCCGGACAAGGCGGCGTTTTTTCGCGAGGCGTTTCGGGTGCTGAAACCAGGCGGACGGCTCTCGCTCTGCGCGTGGCTGGCGTATGAACACCCAGAGGCGTGGCACATCCACCACCTGCTCGAACCCATCTGCCGCGAAGGCCGCCTGCCGAGCCTCGCCACCACGTCCGAATACCTGGATTTGATGACTGCTGCCGGTTTCCAAAACGGCACCGCCGAGGACCTCAGTCGCCGGGTACGGCACACCTGGACGATCTGCTTCCTGCGCGTCCTGCGCGGGCTCGTCACCCAACCGCATTACCTGCGCTATCTGCTCGACGCCCGCCAGCCCGACCGCGTTTTTCTGCTGACGCTGCCGCGCCTATGGCTCGGCTTCCGCACGGGCGCGCTCCGCTATGGGCATTTCACGGCCCACAAACCGTGAAACAAGCAACATCGCTGCCTTTTTTTCGGTATATACTTTCATCACACTTCTTCGCCCCGCTTTATCGCCGGGGTTCAGGTTGGCACATATTCACAATTAGACGGAGGATTCCCCCATGCGCACATCTTACCGTTCGCTCTGGCGCGGCATGCTGGCCCTGCTGCTGCTCGGCCTCATAGCTGCCCGGCCTGGCATGGCGCAGGACATGCTGGACCAGTTTGAAGAGAAAGTCACCGAGTTCACACTCGACAACGGCCTGCACTTCATCATCGTCGAGCGCCACGAAGCACCCGTCGTTTCCTTCTTCACCTACGCCGATGTGGGCGGCGTGGATGAACTGAAAGGCATCACAGGCATCGCCCACATGTTCGAGCACATGGCTTTCAAAGGCACCACCACGGTCGGCACGAAGGATATGGCAGCGGAGATGCAAGTGATGGAGCGCATCGACGCCATCTACGCCGACTTGCGCCAGGAAAAGCAGAAAGGCGCGATGGCCGACGAAGCGCGCATCACCCAGCTTCAGGCCGATCTGAAGGCCGAGCAGGAAGCGGCCCGCGAGTTGATGGAAGATGGCGAGTTTGAGAAAGTCATTGAGCGGGCGGGCGGCACCGGCCTCAATGCCACCACCAGTTCCGACGCCACGCGCTACTTCTACAGCCTGCCCTCGAACAAGATGGAACTCTGGTTCTCGCTCGAATCGGACCGCTTCCTTAACCCCGTGCTGCGCGAGTTCTACACCGAGCGCGATGTGGTGCAGGAAGAGCGCCGCATGCGCACCGAGAGCAATCCTATCGGGCGGCTATTGGAAGAATTTCTGACGCTGTCGTTCAAGGCACATCCCTACGGTGAACCGGTCATCGGGCATATGTCCGACCTGCAAAGCTTCACGCGGGCGGAAGCCGAGGACTTCTTCAAGCAATACTATGGCCCGCAAAACCTCACCATTGCCATCGTCGGCGATGTGGACCCGGATGAAGCCAAAACCATGGCAGAGACCTATTTCGGACGCCTCCCTGGCGGCGAGAAGCCCAGTCCGGTCGAGACAGTGGAGCCGCCGCAGTTGGGCGAACGCCGCGTTGTGATTGAGGAACAATCGCAACCGGTACTGCTCATCGGCTACCACAAAGGCAGCATCACCCACCCGGACGACCCCGTCTTCGATGTGCTCTCCGACCTGCTGAGCCGGGGCCGCACCAGCCGCATCTACAAGCAACTGGTGGAAGAGGACAAGATTGCACTCCAGGCGGGCGGCTTTAACAACTTCCCTGGCAATAAATACCCCAACCTATTTGTCTTCTTCACCATCACTAACCAGGGCCACTCGCCCGAAGAAGCCGAGCAGGCCATCTACGACATCCTCGACGATATTCGGGAAAACGGCGTCACCGAAGAGGAGTTGGAACGCGCCAAAACCCGCGCCCGTGCCGACCTTGTGCAGCAACTCCAGTCGAACACGGGCATTGCCGGGCAGATGACCTTCTACGAAGTCAACACCGGCGACTGGCGCAACCTCTTTCGCCGCCTCGACGAGATCAACGCCGTCACCTCCGACGACATCCAGCGCGTAGTGCAAGAGACCTTCACTAAGCAAAACCGCACCGTGGCGATGATCAAAACTACCTCGGAGCCGACCGCGGCTGTTATAGAAGATGAATGACGAATGATGAACAAGGAATATCGATTGTAGAAGGATTTGTCTGTCACTTCAGCATTCATCATTTCCTTCGGGAATCTTCGATTTCTTGTTCGATATTCGATATTCTCCTTTTGAACCCAAACATTGAGATAGACGATGAAACGCACCCTCCTATTCCTGGCGCTCTTGCTCGGCCTCACGCTGCCGGCGATGGCGCAGAAGCATTACTCCGAGATTGACTTCCCGGCACTGCCCAACTTCGATGTGCCCGAAGCCGAACGGGTAGAGTTGCCCAACGGCATGATTCTCTTCCTGATCGAAGACCACGAGTTGCCGCTCGTCAGCATGTCGGCCCGCATCGGGGCGGGGTCGTTGTGGGAACCAGCAGACAAGGTCGGCCTGGCCTCGGTCACCGGCACCGTCATGCGCACGGGCGGCACCGAGTCGATGCCCGGCGATGAAATGAACGAGATGCTGGAAGGCATCGGCGCGTCCGTTGAGACCTCCATCGGCGAGTCGTCCGGCTCGGCATTTATGTCGAGTTTGACAGAGACCGTGGACGAGGTGTTGCCTGTCTTCGCCGATGTCCTGATGAACCCGGCGTTCCCGGAGGACAAGATTGAACTGGCGAAGACCCAGCAGAAGTCCGGCATCTCGCGCCGCAACGACAACTCGCAGCAGATCGCCTTCCGCGAGTTCGACCAACTGCTCAACGGCGAGGAAAGCCCCTACGCCCGCACTACCGAGTACGCCACCATCGACAACATCAGCCGCGACGACCTCGTGGCCTTCCACGATCAGTTCTATCATCCCAACAACGTCATCCTCGGCGTGTGGGGCGACTTCGACACCGAGACGATGGTGGAGAAAATTCAGGCGGCGTTTGTGGATTGGCCAAAGGAGGAAGGCTTCACCCGGCCTACCCCACCGCCGATCAATGCCAGCACCACCGCAGGCGTTTTCTACGCGCCCAAGCAGGATGTGACGCAGAGCACGGTTTTGCTCGGCCACCCTGGCGAAGTCACGCTTGACCACCCAGACTATTTCTCGCTGGAGGTGATGAATGAAATCCTCAGCGGTGGATTTAGCAGCCGCCTCTTCCAGAACGTGCGCGACGACCAGGGACTTGCCTATTCCGTCTTCGGTGGTTACTCGGCAGGCTATGAAGTGCCGGGGCGTTTCTTTGCGGGTGTGATGACCAAGTCGGAGACAACCACCGAGGCGGCGAAATCCGTCCTCCATGAAGTCGAGAAGATGCGTGCCGCGCCGCCGACCGACGAAGAGATGTCGCTGGCAAAAGACAGCTACCTCAACTCGTTCGTCTTCAACTTCGACACGCGCCGCGAGATCGTGGGTCGCATGATGACCTACGAGTACTACGACTATCCGATGGATTACCTCGAAGAGGAGAAGGAGGGCATCGAAAATACATCGGCAGCGGATGTGCAGCGTGTGGCGCAGGAATATCTCAAGCCCGATCAGATGAAGATCCTCGCCGTGGGCAACAGCGACGACTTCGGCGCTCCGCTCTCTGACCTCGGCCCTGTCACTGAAATCGACATCACCATCCCGACGGGCGAGGAGCCCATGCCGGAGGCTACTGAAGAGACACTCTCCGAAGGCCGTGCTCTGCTCGATCAAGCCGTCGCCAACCTGGGCGGCGCGGACGCCTTCGTCCGGATCGAATCCATCCGGCAAGTGGGCGAATCGGTCTCTACGACGCCCGACAACCAGCAAACTTCCATCTCGCTCGAATCGTTGATCGTCTTCCCGGATCGCGCCCGACTCGTGCAGAAGCTACCGATGGGAGAGATTTCTATCGTGAAGAATGGCGATGAGATGACGCTGTTCTCGCCGCAGGGATCCATGGCCGCACCGCCGCCCATCAAGCAGCAAATCACCAATGCCATCTGGCGCGAGCTTGCCTATCTCTTTGCC
>DATGCC010000626.1:0-5227 GCA_035312345.1 Rhodothermales bacterium | reverse complement strand
ACGGCGTCGAGGTCCATTTCGGCGGCGGCTTCGCGGATGGCCTGCTCGGCCTCATCCCACTGCGCTGCCTCGCCGATGTACTTCTCGGTGTTGTTCGGATCGCGGAGCGAAATCTGTGCCTTGAAGTCGGTGAAATCGAGCGCACTGAGGACGGTCAGGGTCAGGTCGATGACGTTTTTAAACTCGTCCTTGACCTGCTCTGGGGTGCAGAAGATGTGGGCGTCGTCCTGGGTAAAGCCACGCACGCGGGTCAGCCCGCCGAGTTCGCCGCTCTGCTCGTAGCGATACACGGTACCAAACTCGGCGTAGCGCACGGGCAGGTCGCGGTACGAGTGCAGCCCCTCGGCGTAGATCTGCGTGTGGTGCGGGCAGTTCATGGGCTTGAGGAGGTAGCCCTCGTCCTGCTCAGCATCCTCCAGCATGGGCGGGAACTGGCTCTCGCTGTAGTACGGGTAATGCCCGCTGGTTTTAAACAGGTCCAGCCGGGCAATGTGCGGGGTGACGACGGGCTGGTAGCCGCGTTTCACCTGCTCCTCCTTGAGAAAGTTCGCCAGTGTCTCGCGCAGGATCGCGCCCTTCGGCAGCCACATCGGGAGGCCCGGACCGACTTGGTTTGAGAACATGAACAGGCCGAGTTCTTTGCCGAGCCTGCGGTGGTCGCGCTGCCTGGCCAGTTCGAGCATTTCCAGGTGCTCGTCCAACTCCTTCTTCTTCGGGAAGGTGATGCCGTAGATGCGGGTAAGCTGCGGGCGTTTCTCATCGCCGCGCCAGTAGGCTCCTGCAAGGTTTAATAGCTTGACAGCCTTGATCGGTTTGGTTGAAGGGATGTGTGGTCCTCGGCACAGGTCTACGAAGTCGCCCTGCTGGTAGAAGGTGATGCTGCCGTCCTCCAACTCGTCTATCAGTTCGAGCTTGTACTCGTCTCCTTTTTCGCCAAAGTAGTCGAGCGCTTCCTGCTTCGACACGGCGCGGCGCTCGTAGGCTACATCGCGGCGGGCCAGTTCCTGCATCTTGTCTTCGATAGCAGGCAGGTCTTCGGTGGTCAGCTTGCGGTCGCCGAGATCCACATCGTAGTAGAAGCCCTGATCAATGGCGGGACCGATGCCAAACTTGACGCCAGGGTAGAGGATTTCTAGCGCCTCGGCCATCAGGTGGGCCGACGAGTGCCAGAACGCCATCTTGCCCTCCCTGTCCTTCCAGGTCAGGATCTGGATCTCGGCGTCTTCTTCGATGGGGCGGGCGAGATCGCGCACCTTGCCGTTGACTTTGATGGCGAGGGCCACGCGGGCCAATCCTGCCGAGATGTCGGAAGCAATGTCGTAGCCGGTCACGCCGCGTTCGTAGGCGCGTTCGGTGCCATCGGGGAGGGTAATGTGTATATCAGCCATGGTTTGTTGTTGTCACAAAGGAAATAAAAAAGCGCCCCGTCGTTTCGAGGGGCGCTTGAAGGTCAAACGAGATACGGCGCGCATCGGATGCGCCCAGCCTCTGGTAGCCGTCTAGGTACAAGACGGCGGCACGCCGCAAGGCGTATACGTTCGGGAGCGCTGTACGAAGATCGAAGCCAAGGTATCAGGGGTGCTCAAAAAGAGGATAGGGCTATCAAAAGCCCTATCCTTACTTCACCACAAGCTTTTTGTTCTGTGTTGGGTACTTCGGCGAGAGCAAGGTACTGATGTGGCCGCTATAGGACTGCAAAAAACCATGCATTCTCCCCTCTGGGACTAAACACCTAGCGTATCACCACGCCGGCCCCGATGAGGTTCACGGCCTTCATGATAACCAGCCCCGGTTCGAGGTAGGTACCAGCCGCGACATCAATGTCTTCGCCGGGGTTGGCCTCGCTGACGGCTTTGGCTACCGTGGCGCAAGGCAGGACGGTGCAACTGTTGTTGCCCGTGTCGGAGCCGGTAGTCGAGACAAACCGCGTGCCACTAGCTGCATTCAGTTCGAAGTGTGCGATGTGCGTTGACCAGGTACCGGAGGCCGTGATATACTCGTTGACGTGCCAGAAGGTGCGGTCGTCGGTAGGGTCGACATTGGTCGCCGCGTAGTCTCCCCAACGGCTTGACGAATGGGTTTGCGAGGCGACGCCTTCACGGAGGACAACCTCGTCCAGGGTCATCATGTTAAGCGGGTCGCCAGCCAGCCGACCCGTGGCCCAGATAGCCGGGAAGGTAGATGTCCCATCCGAAACCGAATAGGCCAGAGCAATGTCGCCCAGGCCATTCATAGCGATGCTCCCCATCCAGCGGTGGCGTCCATCCTGAGGACTCGGACCGGTAAACGTACTCTCTTGGCGAAGGGACCAGCCTGCCCCCGTGTTTTGTAGCTCTATCCAGCGGATACCGGACAGGTCAGATCCATTGACATCCACAGGGCCCTGAGCGAGCAGGCGCAAGTCGACGTCTTCCGTGGGGTCGAGGTCTCGGATAGGAGCCTGGAAGAGGGTATTGCCCCCAAAAGAGTCGAGACCTCTCGTTGTGCCCGGCTGAGGGATACAGTCACGTGCAAAACCGCAAAGGTTCTGGTTGAAGGCCGTGGCCGCGAGGTCGGTGCGGGTCAGGGTCGTGTTGGCAGGTGTGGTAAAATCGACATCCATTTCAAGGATGGTATAGCGGTCCGTTCCGCCAAAGCCCTCGTTACTCGCCATATGAATGAAGGGAATGGGGGTGTCCGCATCAACGTTGGTTGGGCCTTGCACCCGAGGCGGCAGGATGCCAAAGTAATTTGTAACAGAGGGGATTTCGTCCTCGGCGGTATAGAATTGAAGCTGCGCTGTGGGATCCGAGGCAAGCATGGCCGTGCGGTCGAACGCACCCACGCCCACACCATCAAAGGAGCCAAGGAATCCGTGATAGGTCAAGGTATAGGTGTCGCCGAAGATGCCGTACTTTTCATAGTCAGGGAACACCGAGCCGAAGTTGTACTCGTAAAGGAACCAGGTGCTCGTGGTCGGGTCGTCGCCGCTTGAGATAGCAACGCACAGGCTGTTAGCTCCGCCGCTGACGGCGAACTGGCTGACGAACCAACGGCTGGCAAATTGGTCGTAGAGGACGATAGGGTCTCCGTCATTAAGCGTCTCGCAGGGGCCATCCATGCCAGCAAACATGACGTTCCCTGCTGCTGGGCCGAAGACGATATTGCCAGTCCGGTCAAAAATAGCGAATTGAATATTGATCCACTCAAAGTAGTGGTTGGGGCCGATAGCTCCGTCCGAGTCGGGGGGCAGAAAGCCGTTAATATCCAACCCCTCAAAACCTGTGAGGATGTTAGGTGGAGGAAGGGTCATGGCAGCGGTTTGCACGGCCGTGTCGCTAGGGCCAACGGGTGTCGCCCCGTTCATGCGGGTGAACAAGTCTTCCTTCGACTCGTGCGGTGGGATCTGACGGTCAAGTGCGTCTGGCACCGTTACGGGTGCCAGCAGCGCGGCTCGCGTGCCGGTCCGGGTGGGGGTGATGACCGTGACCTGTGCAAAGGCCGTAGCAGCAGAAAGGAAAAGCAGGAACAACGTGAAGGCGGAGACTCTGGAGAACCGCTGGGGGAATACGTTCATAGCGTCGTATTATTTGCTGACGTATTGATCAAGGACGATCAGGTCCGTCAGGATGACCTTACCTTAAACGAAGAGAGCGAAAGAGAGGCGTAGGGACAGCCAGATTAGCCTTGTACTGACCTGGGAGGCTATTTCAAGAGCAACATCGTGCGGTGCTGCTCGAACGAGCTGGCTCGCATCCGGTACAGATACACGCCGCTCGCCAGGCCCTGTCCGTCGAAGACCAGAGTGTGTTTGCCCGCTTCTTTAGTGCCATTAACCAGGTCCACTACCTTTTGCCCCAGCAGATCAAAAACCTGAATGCTGACATGGGTTGCTTCAGGCAGCGCAAAGGCAATGGTGGTTTGCGGGTTGAACGGGTTGGGATAGTTGGCTTCCAGCGAAAAATCCGTCGGCACCTCGCTAATAGCATCTGAGGCCACCAGATCCTGTGCGGTGTTCATCGACTTTTGCAGGTGCCAGATGCCCCCGCTGCGGTTGCTGAGCGTACCGCTTATGGACTGACCGATGAGGGAGACGTGGCGATACGCACCCGCCCGTAATATGGTGGTACTGGTCCCATCGATGCTGCGGTGGCGTAGCTGAAGGACTTCGCGTTCTGACGCTGACCGCTGGGCTTGTGCCTCCACGGTGCCCCATAGCAACGTCGCGGTCATCATAACCAGCATGAGACCTGTTATCTTTTTCATGGCGTTCTCCTGAGCCTGTGTTTGTCTGCTTGACGGGGCCGTACGGGATAGCAAGCCTGCAGAATGCGGCCTGCTATCCCGTGCGTTACGTGTGCCTTTACTGGAGGGTCACCAGCATCAATACGAGCCCCTGGCCTTCGGGCAGCGCCGTCATGGCTTTGCCCAGAATAGCTCCCTGAGCCTGTGGGTAGTCGCCTACCTTCATGGCATGGCCCGGGGTGGCTGAACTGGTCAGCAGGTCGCCAGGCGTAATAGATCCATAACTGGCATCGACCCAGACGTAGACGCGGCCTGTGAGCGCCACTGGATAGGCTCCGTCAGCTTCCGAACCTTTCTGGCCCATCAAGAGCCCTGTTTCGATACCACCAGCGCCACTGACGACGCCCGCCACCATGCGGTCGTAGGGCGTGCCGCTAAGAGCGAGTTGACCGGGGTTCTCAGGGTCAATAGAAACAACCATGCCCGGTGTCGGTGCCTCAACACCAAAGCGCCCCGTTACGTCGAAGTTTTCGGAGAGGTCGGAGCCGCCCGTGATTTCGAGTTCCTGCGTGATGATCCGGCCATCGCCGCCCTCATCCGTGTTGAGGGTAATCTTCGCTGTACCTGACGCATCTTTAAGGATAACCGATGAACCATCCAGCGACATCAGGTTATTGGTCGCTGTTTTTCTAATAAAGAAAGGCGTAACGCCAGCTGTCGAGTTTGTGAGCAAGAAGTTGCCACTTGTCCCACCCTGAACAGCCATGCGCCAGGTTTGTGGCGTGCTTACGCCATCGGCAAGGAAGCGAAAGGCAGGGCCTGCGGTAGTGGTGCTATTGCGGAAAAGCATGTCACCATCACGTACTTGCAAAGCGATGTCGCCTACACCGGGAGGGCCTAACAGTTGTACCTGGCCATCGTCGATTGTGATGACGCGTCCAAGATCGTAGGCCGCATCCAGGCCTGTATTGGAGCCGCCCGGTCCGAGTGTTTTTGCCAGTTC
>DATGCC010000625.1:0-4729 GCA_035312345.1 Rhodothermales bacterium | reverse complement strand
ACAATGGCAACTGGCGAAGAGCCACTGGGCAACTGATCCGCCCCCAGTGCGACCAGCAAACCGGCAACCTGTTCTGCCGTGAGGCCAAATTGTCCAAGCGCCCCAGCTAGCGTTGCATTACCTGAGATGCCCGCCGAAATGGCAGCCCTCAGATCATTATTGATATTCGGCACCAGCACAAAAGGCGTCTCCATCAACAAGGGACCAATGAAATCTTTTTTCTTGGAGTAATAGCCATCCACAGCCAACAACAAGCGATTGCCAAACAGCCCTTTGTAGCCCAACTCAGCGGTCTGCGTCGTCGTTTGTTTCAACGGATCAATATCTACTAGATCCGTCGGAAACTTGTCTACGGTACCTGCCGACGTATTTAGTATGCCAAGAACTCCCTGGCTGAATCCTTGCACGTTGGTGCCAGCCTCTGGGCTCAATAGCGCAACCAGTTGGGCAACAACCTGCTCGTTGACTGGCAAGCCCTGTGCCTGAAGCTGAGCAGTAAGCGTAGCCGTCGGTATGGCAGCAAGACCAGCGTAGAAGCTAGCATAGACCACATCAAGTGGGAGGCCTTGCGGTACAGGTGCTCCACACGTGGGAGTTGGTGTGGGGAAGCACCCGTTCAGGCTCGAAGCTACTAGATCGGTAGGTGCGAAGGCAGCATAATCGGGATTGCGCTCCCAGGTAAACCCTTGATACGTACCGCGTCCCCGTACAAGAAAAGGCAATTCTGCATCAGGCGATCGAGCAACGATGTCGAGGAAATTGGAGTTGGTACCCGGTGATGAAAAGGCCAAGTTGTAGGTAGCCCGCACACTATGAGCAGGCATTACTTTGTATACCAGCGCAGCACGGGGAGACAATCGGAATTTCTCATTTACATCGTTATAGTCTCCACGCAGTGCCGCTGTCAGATCAAACTGGGAAGTCAGTGCCGTTGTGGACTGAACATAAGCACCATATTCGGTCGTGTTATCGTCGTCTTCATTGCGCCCCAAAATGGTGCCTTCTGTGTTAGGCCGTGTCACCTCAAGGTCTGCTCCGACAATCACCTGCTGACGACCATCAAGAAAATCAAGGTCATACTGTGCCTGCACATTGTATGCAAGGCCTTTATCCGTAACGGGGTCGGGCACACCGTCATTGTTTAAGTCCTGTGCATAGACAAACGAATCGCCCGCATTATTCTTGTTGAGGTAGGCCTGGGCGAAAAAAGCACCGGACTGAAAGCGAAGCTGCCCATAGGAATAGCCAAAGCCATCAGCTTGCAACGTACCAATCCCGGAAAGCACCGTAGCCGTCAGCGAAGAAAAACCCCCATTGGCAATGATAGACGTCTCGTCACTGATACGATACTCGACGGACGCATTCACATTTAGCTTCTCGAAATCGTTATTACGTGCCGTCTTATCATCGCTTAACTGCTGCGCATCTTCAGGATCATTAGGATCCAGCGCCCAGTCATCGGCCCGTCCATATTGTCCGGTAATTTTATAGCCCACTTTGTCATTCACAACCCCGGCATGGCGACCCTGAAAACTAAAGAATGACCGTTCGCCGCCACTAATCGCAACGGTAGTGCCAGGGTGCTGGAACGGGTCTTTCGTAATAAAATGCACCACGCCAGCATCCACGCCTGCACCATAGAGCGCCGAGCCAGGACCCCGCACCACTTCCACACGCTCTACATCAATGGTCATGTTGGGCATGATTGAGTAGAGGTTGACGGCTAAGGAGGGCACTGCAGACTGGCGGTAATCGGTCAGCACATAGGCCGCTCCAGAGAACGCATTGTTGAAGCCACGTAGCACCACCTCGCGCCGGTCAATGCCCGTCTGCGCCATGTCCACGCCTGTGGTGTTGCGCAAGGCCTCCACCGACGAGGTGCTCACATCCTGCGAAATCTCCTGTGCATCGAGTACAGAGATCGAGGCTGGAGCATCCAGCACCTTCTCCTGCCGACGGGACGCTGTCACAACCACGGCTTCCAGATCGAAGCCTTGGGGCGAGAGGGCCACATCGAGCGTACGGGTTTCGCCAGCGGAGAGCGTGACATTCATCTGCTGCTCGCCATAGCCGATGAACCGGAAGGTCACCACGTAGTCACCTGGCTCCAGGGCAGACACCGTATAGCGCCCATCGGCACCAGTAGCCGCTCCACCTACCATCGATACCGCGCCGGGCACAGTAACGACGACGTTGGCTCCCAGTAGCGGGGCTCCATCAGCCGCATCGGTGACAACACCCGTGATAGAAGCCCGCTGTGCGAAGGCCGCTGGCACCAGCAGTCCGAGAAGCAGACAGAGCAAACCCATGCGCGTAGCTAATTTCATCGTCTTCTTTGAATCTGGTTGCGAGAAGAGGTAAGGAAAGTCAATAACGTAAGCGCTTCCAGTCCGCTGAAAGCGCTTGCTGCTTCCAAAAAGCGTTGGATTGAACGTATTATAGCAACTCCTGAGACCATTTTACATGTATAGCCCGAATAAAATGGCTCAACCGTCCCAGAGGACGCTCAGAGTGCTTCATTTTTGAGGATAGGCGTTTGGGGGCGGGGCGTATGGGAAGGACAAGAAAAATCATCCATCTTCCCAGCCTCCACCTCATCCTAATCCGACCCGCTCGAAAAGCAAATCCACATGCTGCAAGTGGTAACGAGCGTCGAAGGCTTCGTCGATCTCTGCCTGCGTGAGGTGGTCGGTAATCTCAGAGGATTCGGAGACAATATCCTTAAACGAACGTTGCTCCTCCCACGCCTGCATGGCGTGCGGCTGCACAAGGTCGTAGGCGGCCTCCCGACTCAATCCTTTGTCGATGAGTTGATGAAGCAGGCGCTGGCTGTTGTAGAGACCAAAGGTACGCTCCATGTTGCGCTGCATGGCCTCGGGGTACACCACCAGGTTTTCGATGATGCTGGCAAAACGGGTCAGCGCATAGTGCAGAATGGTCGTGGCGTCGGGCAGGATGACGCGCTCGACGGAGGAATGCGAGATGTCGCGCTCGTGCCAGAGAGCCACGTTTTCGTAAGCGCTCACCATGTAACCGCGCAACAGCCGGGCACAGCCGGTGATGTTTTCGGAACCGACCGGGTTGCGCTTGTGGGGCATAGACGACGAGCCTTTCTGCCCCTTGCCAAAGGCTTCTTCCACCTCGCGCACCTCGCTGCGTTGCAGGTGGCGCACCTCCACCGCCATCTTCTCCAACGTTGCGCCGATAAGCGCAAGCACGCCGATGTAGTGCGCGTGGCGGTCGCGTTGAAGCACCTGCGTGGAGATAGGGGCCGCTGTAAGCCCTAGCCGTTCGCACGTGATCCGCTCTACCTCGGGCGGCGTGTGGGCAAAGGTACCAACCGAACCCGATATCTTACCCACACGCATCCCCTCGGCGGCATCTACGAAGCGCTCGCGGTTGCGGTGCATCTCGGCGTAGAAGAGGGCCAGCTTCAGGCCCAGCGTTGTTGGCTCCGCATGGACGCCGTGGGTGCGCCCCATCATCAGCGTGTACTTGTCTTCCTCGGCCCGCGCCGCCAGCACCTCCAACAAATGGTCGAGGGCGTCGAGCAATAGCCCATTGGCCTTGCGCAGCCGGTATGACCACGCCGTATCGACTACATCCGACGAGGTAAGTCCATAGTGCACCCACTTCTTCTCCTCGCCCAGGCTTTCGCTGACGGACCGGGTGAACGCCACCACATCGTGCCGCGTGCTGCGCTCAATCTCGTGGATGCGATCTACATCGAAGGCGGCGTTGCGGTAAAGCTTCTCGACATCCTCCTGCGGGATAACGCCGATTTCGGACCAGGCGGCACAGGCGGCCAGTTCTACATCGAGCCAGGCTTGAAATTGCTGCTCTTCGCTCCACAGGTCCGCCATTGCCGGGCGGGTATATCGGTCAATCATTTTCGATTTGGATTTTACTTGCGTCAGTCGCGCTAGGCGCTCGTGTCGATTTGGGATTAGGCAGCGAAAAGGTACGGCTAAACAACTCCGACATCGTAATACACCATCAAAATTCTAAAATCCGAAATCCCTAAAACGTGCCCCGTTTATCGCGCAGGTACTTGTAGAGGAGCTTGCGGGCGCGGAAGATGTGCGCTTTGACGGTACCCAGCGGCAGATCTAGCTCGGAGGCGATTTCTTCGTACGACTTCTCCTGCTGGTGCCGCATCACGATGACCGTGTGGTACTTCTCGGGCAGTGCCTCAATGGCGTCCTGGATTAACTCGCGGCGCTGGTCGGCTACGACGTGGCGGTCCGGGCGGTAGGTGGTGTCCGGCACCTCGTACTCCAGGTCGCCGTCCTTCGTCTGGATCGGCTTGTCGATGGAGAACGTCGGCAGCTTCTTCTTACGCAGGTAGTCGATGGTGTGGTTGGTGGCGATCTTGTAGAGCCACGTCGAGAAAGCATATTCTGCCGAGTACGAGGGCAACGCCGAGAACGCCTTGATGAAGCTCTCCTGTACGAGATCCTCCACCTCCCCTTTGGCCCGCACCATCCGGTAGATATGGTGGTAGAGGGCTTTGTCGTACTTCTGCATCAACTGCTTGTAGGCCGCCTCCTCCCCCTCAAGCGCTTGCTCGACGAGCGCACGGTCCTGCTCACTGGATTCGGAAGGAGATGTGGTCACGGACGTTCTGGACATACGGAAAAAGCGAGATTCAGTGCGGTAAAACAGCGCAGCCTGCGAAAGGGCGTCTGGAAGATAGCTAAAAATAGGGAATCGGGACGAGGCTTCTTCT
>DATGCC010000624.1:0-4250 GCA_035312345.1 Rhodothermales bacterium | reverse complement strand
CATCCGTACCCATCTGCGCCTGCCGACGAGTCGGATCGACGATGCCTTCCTGGGCAGCGTTGCCGAGCGCGCCGGGGTGCCGGAAGCCGATGTGCGTGCCGTGTTTGCCACCGTTGGCGAGGTGCAGGGCCAGCGCAGGTTGTCTGAAGACGCCTTGCAGAGGTTGAACCAGCAGATTGAAGCCTTGTATCGCAACAGCAAACGGTAGTGCGGAGGGCAGAAGGCGGAGCGCTCTTTTTCTTTTCGCCCTCCGCGCCCCACTCGTCGAACGAAAACACATCAGCAGGACACCCAAAGCAGAAAAATTCTGAACCGGCATTAATCAACTACCCCATGGAATCGAAAGACCTTTTTGAAAGTCGCATAGATCTGAGTTCGTTAAAAGCCGCGGTGGAGCAGGTGCGCGCCGAGATCGGCAAGATTATCGTCGGGCAAGCCGCAATGGTGGATCAATTGCTGGCGGCGCTGCTGGCGGATGGGCATGTGCTCATCGAAGGGGTGCCGGGCGTTGCCAAAACGCTGACAGCCAAACTGCTGGCACGGACCGTTTCGGTTGATTTCTCCCGTATCCAGTTTACGCCCGACCTGATGCCATCCGACATTCTTGGCACCTCGGTGTTCAATCCGAAGACGACGGCGTTCGATTTCAAAGAAGGTCCCATTTTCTCCAACCTGATCTTGATTGATGAAGTGAACCGCGCCCCGGCCAAGACGCAGTCGGCGCTGTTCGAAGTGATGGAAGAGCGACAGGTGACGGTCGATGGCGAGACGTATGCGATGAACCCGCCGTTCATCGTCTTTGCCACACAGAATCCGCTGGAGCACGAAGGCACCTACCGCCTGCCCGAAGCACAACTCGATCGTTTTTTCTTCAAGGTTGAAGTTAGCTATCCCTCGCTGGATGAAGAGGCCGCCATCCTCGCCGGGCACCACGCCGGACGCAACCCAGACCACCTCGACCTCGTCGAGCCCGTGCTCACCGCCGAGCAGGTTGCCGCTTACCAGGCGACGGTGCGGCAGATCCACATTGAAGAGCCGCTAATTCGATACATTGCGCAGATCATCCACCAGACCCGCGACCACAGTGCACTCTATTTAGGTGCATCGCCACGGGCCTCCATCGCGTTGATGACCGGTGCCAAAGCCATCGCTGCTATGCGGGGGCGTGACTTCATCACGCCGGAGGATGTGCAAGAAGTCGCCTACCCTGTGCTGCGTCATCGTATCATCCTGACGCCGGAGCAGGAGATGGAAGGTCGCCGCCCAGACGATGTGATAAAAACATTGATCGAACGGGTGGAAGTGCCGAGGTAGGGCCGTAACGCTTGTCTGTGGAGGAGACGTTAAAAGGGCGATTCGCCCATTTGCATGGGCATCATCACCCACTCATATTTTGAGGTGCCGCCATGAAACGAAGCACAGGATGCACAGGCGTATTGTTGAGCCTGATGGTTCTATTTATCGGCGTTGGGTGCGGGTCGCCCGTGCCGATTAGCGACGCTGAAAATGCCCCCTTCGATGAGCAACTCGTTGGACGCTGGCAAGCGACGCAGACGGCGGATGAAACCGTCGATATGCTCATCCTGCAATTCAATGACCGAGAATATTACGTCGAACTGCGCGAAGTGAAGCCTGACCCTTCCAACGAAGAGATACTTCGACTCCGGGCATACATCACGGATGTTGATGGACATCGCTTCATCAACGCACAGACCATTCAGGATGAGCGGGAATATTATTTTTACACCTATGCTCTGGAGCCGAACGGGCGGTTGATGATCCAAGAGCTTCGGGACGTTGAGCCGCAGAAGATCAACGAATTCGAGTCATCGGAGGCGCTGCTTACGTTTGTTCGCCAGAACGTGGATAACCCTGCGCTCTATGGCGAAACCACCAGCCTTGTACGCATGCCGATGGCGAATTAACCGACCAGCCAGGCCCGTTGCCGTCGGGGAAGGGGACGTTTATATTGGGGATGATTGTGGACAGTGCCCACGAATCGAATCCGCCACCCATCCCCGATGCCATGAAATCGAAGACTCACGTAAGTAAACGTGCCCTCTGGTTTTTTGCCTTAATGATCTGGACCCTGCCGTCGCAGGCACAGGATCTCTCGCCTCAGAAGCAAGCCGCGCTGGATGCGACCGAAGCGCTCTCGCCCGAGATTCGCAAAATGGCGATGTCGCTGTGGCAGTATTCGGAGACCGCCTTGCGCGAAGTGGAGTCGGCAGAACTGCTAGCAGATATTTTGGAGGAGGAAGGCTTCACCGTTGAGCGCGGCGTAGCGGGGATGCCAACGGCGTTCGTGGCGAGCTACGGCAGCGGCGAGCCGGTCATCGGCATTCTGGCGGAATATGACGCGCTGCCGGGGGTAGGCAATGCCGCGGTTCCCCAAAAAGCCCCTCGTGAGGATGGCGTGACGAGCGGACAGGGCTGTGGGCACAACCTGTTCGGGGCCGCGTCCGTCGGGGCAGCGCTGGCGCTCAAGCGGGCGATGGCGGCGCAGGGCACAGGCGGCACCATCAGGCTCTACGGCACGCCCGCTGAGGAAACCGTGGTCGGAAAGGTCTACATGGCAAAAGCCGGGCTGTTCGATGATGCCGATGCCGTGCTCGAATGGCATCCGGGGCAGGAGAACAAGGTGCGCAACCAGCGAGGCCGGGCCATGAACAACTTCGAGGTGGAGTTCTTTGGGCAGGCAGCGCATTCGTCTGCCGACCCATGGAACGGGCGCAGCGCCCTCGACGCTGTTGAATTGATGAACTACGGCGTCAACCTGATGCGTGAGCACGTCATGCCCACCACGCGCATTCATTACGTCATCCCGCGCGCAGGCGAAGCACCCAATGTGGTGCCGGAGTACGCCAAAGCCTGGTACTACGTCCGCGACGTGGACCGCGAGAGTGTGCAGAAATGGTACGACTGGATTCTGAAAATTGCCGAAGGCGCAGCAATGGGCACACGCACCGAGCACAAGGTTTTCCTAGTCACCGGTGTCCATGAGTACAACTTGAACCGTCCGTTGCAGGAAGCCTTGCAGGCCAACCTGGAACAGGTCGGGGTGCCCGCGTTCACCGAGGAAGAGCAGGCCTTTGCGAAGAAGCTCCAGGCCTATCTGGAGATCGAAGAGACCGGTTACGACACCGAAATCACGCCACTGGCCGATGAGCCGGAGCCTGCCAGCGGCGGCTCCACCGATGTCGCCGAAGTGAGTTATATCACGCCGACAGCCGGTTTCAATGTCACCACCGCCGCTGCCGACATCCCCTGGCATAGTTGGGCGACCTCGGCTTGCCATGGCACCGACGCCGGTGTGAAAGGAGCGATCGTTGCGGCCAAGGTGCTGGCCCTCACCGGCATGGATCTCTTCACCGATGCCGAACTACTCGAATCAGCCCAGAACTACTTTGAGGAACAGACAGGCGGCGAATCTTATCAGTCGCCTTTGCCTTCTGATCAGGAGCCACCGTTGCCGACTACTTCGAGCCGTTGAAGCAAGAGATAACCATTTATCCGGCGCACGAGCCGCAGCACATCCCGCACGTCTACGCCCTGTTCCAGGAATATGCGGACTGGCTCGGCATTGATCTGTCCTATCAAAACTTCGAGCAGGAACTCGCGAATCTACCAGGAGCCTACGCGCCACCCACGGGGGCCGTGTTCCTTGCTGCGCTTAAAGGACGCATTGCTGGATGTGTGGCATTGCGTCCGTTGGGAGAAGGGATCTGTGAAATGAAGCGCCTGTATGTCCGGCCTGCATTTCAGGGGCATGGCCTCGGGCGGCAGCTGGCAGAATTGATCATCACAGCAGGCCATGAGCGCGGTTACCATCGCATGGTGCTCGACACGCTCGACCGGATGCAGGCGGCGCAGGCACTCTACGCCTCTCTCGGATTCCGCGAAATTGAGTCGTATTACCAGAATCCGCTGGATGGCGTGCATTTCATGGAGCTTGTATTTCGAGGAGGGGCGCAATAATTGCCTTGACGATTGCGTTTGGAGAACAGCAGGCAGCGCGCGCCGCAAGCAACCCCATAGCAAAAGCTGTGTGAGCAGTACGGACACAGCGCACTCTCCCATTTCTAAGAGGTGACAGGATGAAAATGTTTTATAAACAGTTTGGCATCGCGTTCGCCATGACGGTTTTCTTGATTGGCTGCGCCGACCGACAGATGAGCCAGCCAGAGCAGGGTGAAGCCGAGGCAGACGTTGCAGTGGCTGAGGAGGCCCCGCTGGCCGATATGGCTGCA
>DATGCC010000623.1:0-10355 GCA_035312345.1 Rhodothermales bacterium | reverse complement strand
CATCAACGCCATCTCCCAGAGCCCGACGCGGACGACGGCCGGCAGCGGCATCACCGGCTTCGACGCCATGTTTGAGTTCGGGGATCGCCTTTCGCCCCTGGGCAATGCCGACGCTGAAAGCTGCGCCGATTATACGGTCACGCTGCTGAGTGACTTCACGCGCATGGTGACGATGCAGACGCTCTATCACGATGGCGGCTTCAGCAACATGGGCATCTCCGACGAATTCGTCGCCGACCTGGCCGAAGTGCTCACGCCAAAATCAGATGATGCATGAGTGGAGGTTTGTTCTCGCTGTCGGTTCTCTGTTCATCTTAGCCGGATGTCGCCCTGCCGCGCCAACCGCGCCGCCTGAACCCGTGTCCGGCGTTGATGTTGTGCACTACGAGGTGGATTTGCACCTCGACCCTGCCACCCGGATGTTGCAGGCCCGCACCCGGCTCACCGTGCAGCATCCCGACACGTTGACGAGATTATCGCTCCTGTTGCGCGGCATGAACGTGGACTCGGTGCTCGTGGATAGCAGCGAGGTTGAGGTGAACCGTGAGGGGAGCCATTGGCCCATTCCATTATCTCCAGGCAAAGATACATCGCAGGTGGACTTGCACTACCATGGCGTTCCAGAGACAGGATTCTACGAGCGGGCGTCGCGGTCGCAATCTGTTTTTTTCAGCGATGCGTGGCCGACGGATGGTAGCGGCTGGCTTCCCGGCATCCATCATCCGGCAGACCCTGCGACGCTGACGCTCCGCCTGACCATTCCTTTTGGCTACGAAGCTGCCGCCACCGGCACACCGCAATTCCTCGACACGCTAGGCGGAGCCGTGCGTTACCAGTGGCATCTCGATGTGCCCGCGCCCACCTATGCGTTTGCCTTCGCCGTTGCCGACTTCAGCATAGTCGAAGCGTCCGTGGGTGATACCCTGCCGGTCCGCTATTACATGCTCGCCGAGGATGCTGCGGATGCTGATTTGCTTCGTCGCACGCCCGCGGCCCTGGCCTACTTTTCTGAAGTGTTTGGCCCCTATCCCTTTGCAAGCTATGCCAGTGTGGAGGTACCCATCCGCTATGCCGGGATGGAGAATGCCGCCGCCGCCTTTCTTCAGCCCGAGCTTTTTCGGACGGGCGAGGCCGAGGTGGTGCAGGTGCATGAGCTGGCGCACCAGTGGTTTGGCAACCGCGTGCCCATCGCCTCCTGGAACGATCTGTGGCTTTCGGAAGGCACCGCGACCTATCTGGAGACCCTCTTCTTTGAGCATGCCGATGGTCTCGCCGCCGCCCGTGAGCAGTGGGTGGTGCTGGCTGACATGAATCCCTTTCGCCGCCGGACGCACACCGTGCTGGTGCCTGCCGAGCCGCAGCACCCGAACACCTTGCTGACGTGGGTGCCATACGACAAAGGGGCTTCCGTCCTGCACCTGTTACGGCGCAAGCTGGGCGATATCACTTTCTTTGAGGCTTTCCGCACTGTTTACACGCGTCATGCAGGCCGACCGCTCTCCACCAAGGTGTTTCAGCAAATCATGGAGGATGTATCGGAGCAAGATCTGTCTGATTTTTTCGCATACTGGGTCTATGAGGATCGCCTTCCGGTGCTCGATACAAAGTGGGATGCTATCACGCGCACGCTGGCATGGCAGATCATAGAGGATGGTGGAACCCTCGCCGATGTGTCCTTTGAATTGCAAGTCCAGCAGCAGAACCGGATCGTCTACGTGGATGTGCGAGAGCGAAAGGCTATTCTCGCAGGTTGGGACGAGGCACGACCGGACGTACATCCCGTAGGCGTTTTGATGAACGTTCGATAGGAAGAGCAGAGGCAGGAAACCCTGATGCTCGTCGCAGTTAAAAGCGGCGAAGCTATCAAAAGGAGACGCCCCAGCCGTGATTAAACTTTTCATCTCCGACATCGACGGATGTCTCGCCGAACCGTACCATCCGTTCGACCTGCCGCGCTACCTTGAGCTAACAGCACATATTCAGACGGCAGGCAAGCTCCATGAACATAGCGAATGGCCTGCATTCTCAGTGTGCTCGGGCCGGGCGTATCCGTACGTAGAAGCCATCACGCAAGCGCTGGGTGTGCAGGTGCCTGTGCTTTTCGAGAGTGGCGGCGGCTTGTTTGATCCGGTGGCGGCACAGGTGACGTGGCATCCGCACTTCACGGCAGAGGTCGAAGCCCAGATCCAGGGAGTGCGGCGCTGGCTGATCAAGGAATGCATACCGGGCACCGGGCTGATGTACGATTTCGGCAAGCGCACGCAGGCAGGCATCGTCGGGCCGGATACCGAGGAGGTGTATGCGCAAGTGCCTGTGGTGGAACAATATGTCGCCAGACACTTTCCTGATCTTGTTGTTTTTCATACGCCTATCTCCATCGATGTGGTAGCAACTACCATCACCAAACAGCAAGGGCTACAGTGGCTGGGAGAATGGCTTGGCTGTCCACTTGAGGAAATGGCCTATATCGGCGATACTAATGGAGACCTGGGGGCGCTGGCCAGCGTCGGTTATGCTTTTGCACCGGCCAACGCCACCGAGGCTGTCAAAGAGCAGGTGCGCGTCGTGACCGAGCAACCCTTGATTGAGGGGGTGCTCGCGGCCTATCGCTGGTGCCAGGTCTGGAACGAGCGTTCTGCTGAGCAAATGGCCCGTCTGTAGCCTTGAAAAAAGATGCTGAACGACCAAAACGGAAAAAAATAAGAAGACAGGCCCGCCCTCCGCGCTTGTCAAAGCTGGGTGCTAATGCCTATTTTCTCTCATACCGAACCCCTTCACCGCTGTTAACCCCCTGCTGTCCATGCGACGCTACTCTGTTTTTCTCTTGCTGCTTTTTGGGATCTGTGGCAGTGCCGCTACCGCCCAACCGCTTGAGAGCTATAACGACCTGCCCATCTACTACATCGTTAAGCGGAGTGCCACCATCTATACCATGCCCGACTCCGGGCGGGCCTATGTCAATCTGGGCTTTCGTGAACCCGTTTTTCTGATCGAGAAAAAGAAGAAATGGAGCCACGTACGTACACAGGACAACGCCCAGGGCTACATCAAGACGGAAGACATCTCGAACGTCTGGATTCGTGTCTCTAAGCGATCAAAGGCGGTTTTTCTGTATGAGGGCACCGATCTTGTGATGAAGGTCCCCGCCGACTTTGGCTACAACGCCTTTGCCGACAAAGAGCGGCGTGGTAGTGGCACTAACCCCGACGACTGGCGCACGCCGGAGGGTACCTTCTTCGTCGTGAAAAAGAATCCCTACAGCAAGTTTTACAAAGCCTTCGTGCTCAACTATCCTACAGCCGAAGATGCTGATCGGGGTCTGCGTCAGGGGCTGATCTCCAGTGCCCAGCACCGTGCCATCGTTGAGGCAGAGAATACATTCAGCATGCCGCCCATGTCTACGGCCCTTGGTGGGATGATCGAGATCCACGGCGATGGTACCGGGGCCAGCAGCAACTGGACGCAGGGCTGCGTCGCGGTTCACAACGACCACATGGACGAACTGTGGGAGTGGGTCGTCGTCGGTACGCCCGTACTGGTGGAGCTGTAGCTCGCTCGGAGCAAGTAATCCTCAATCTCTCGGCACGAGTGTAAGAAGATGGGAGTTTAGGCGGCGATTTTTTTAGCTTCCATACACCCACACGATCACGCTTCCATATGCTATCGCCTGCGAAGCAAGTTAAAATCCTTTTCGATGTCCGCACCCTCTGAAGTAGCGCAGCCTTCTACCAATCTCCACAAATACACCTACGACAACCGGCTTTATCAGTGGCACCTCCGGGCTTTCCTCGACACGCTCGCCGACATGCTCCGCGAGACGGGGCCCCAGACGGTACTTGATGCAGGCTGCGGAGAAGGGTTCGTGACCAACTACCTCGCGCAGAAACAGCCGGAGCTAAAGCTCACGGGCATGGACCTGAGCCAGGAGGCTATCGACTACGCCGAGGCGCATTTCGGCGACGCGGCGACGTTTCGGACGGGCAGCATCTACAAGTTGCCGTTCTCTGACAACTCTTTCGACACGGTGGTGTGCAGCGAGGTGCTGGAGCATCTCGATAAGCCGGACAGCGCTGTCAGCGAACTCAAGCGGGTGGCACGGCAGTTTGTGGTCATCACCGTTCCCCGCGAGCCCTATTTCAAATGGCTCAACGATATTGGGCGTTTTATTGGCACGACGCCCGACCCTGGACATGTTAACTTCTGGACGAAGTCTGCTTTTCAATTGTTTATCAACCGCCACTTCTCCGAAGCACAATTCGCCTGGAAGCATACCTATCAACTGGCTGCTGGCAAGGTTTGAAGGACCGGGCCTGGTCTCGTTGTGAATCTTCGCTTCGGCTCGTCGCGTACACGCTACAAGTCGCCTTTTGGCTAAATGGAGGTGCTATGAGACGCCCTGGGATCCACCTTTTCGGTTGCTTGCTGATGCTCCTCGCGCTGGTCGTGGGGACGGCATCCGTCGCGCAGGCCCAATCGCGCGCGCCCAAACCGCTGACCTTTGAAGCCTCCGTGGCGCAGGGGCCGGTGTATGTGGTGCCCGTGGAGGGCATGATCGACAACGGCCTCGCCAGTTACATCGACCGTGCCATCCATGATGCTGAGGCGGCAGATGCATCGTTGCTGATTTTCCACGTCGATACGTTCGGAGGTCTCGTCGATGCCGCCGACAAGATCCGCAAGTCGATCCTGAACGCCGAGGTGCCAACGGTCGCCTTCATCGACAAAAATGCAGCCTCTGCCGGAGCGTTGATCTCTTACGCTGCTGACCGCATCGTGATGGTGCCCGGCGCATCCATCGGAGCGGCAACGGTGGTGGATGGCGTGGGCGGCGAGGCGGCTCCTGACAAGTACCAGAGCTATATGCGTGGTCTGATGCGCGCCACCGCCGAAGCCAACGGACGCGATCCGCGAATCGCCGAGGCGATGGTCGATGAGACGCTGGTTGTGGAAGGTATCTCGGAAGAAGGGAAAGAGCTTACGCTCTCGGCGCAGGAGGCATTGCAGTTTGGTGTTGCTGATGCCACGCTCGACAGCGAGGAGGCCGTAATTGAGGCATATGACGTAGCAGATCGTCCGGTCATTCACCACCGGGCCACCCGTGCCGAGTCGCTACTCCGCTTTTTCGGATCGCCCGTCGTGCAGTCTATTCTGATGCTGATGATGCTGGGTGGGCTGTACTTCGAGTTGCAAACGCCGGGTGTGGGTTTTGCCGGGGCCATCGCGTTGGTTGGCGCAGCGGTGTTTTTCGCGCCGCATTACCTGCTCGGCCTCGTCGAAAGCTGGGAGATGATCCTGTTCTTCGTCGGCGTAGCGCTGATTCTGGTCGAAATTTTTGTGATTCCCGGCTTTGGCGTGGCAGGGATTTCCGGCATCGTCATGGTGGTCGTTGCTTTGATTGCCTCGCTCGTTGGCAATGTCGGATTCGACTTTCCGCCCTTTCCAGCGCTCTCACCGGCGTTGGGCACGTTTGCTACCACGTTGATCTTGCTCGTCCTGTTTATTTTCTCCGTGAGCCGCTATTTACCGCGCTCAGAGCGCTTCAACCGGCTCATCTTAGAACCGGACCTGTCGAGCGCAGGCGGTTACACCTCGGCAGACACGCGGGCCGATCTGGTCGGCCGCACCGGGCTGGCACTTACTACCTTGCGTCCGTCCGGTACCATCGAGATTGATGGCGAACGGATTGATGTGGTGACGGCTGGCGAGTTCATTGCAGGGGGCACACCTGTAGAGGTCGTGCGGGTGCGTGGCAGCCGCGTAGAGGTGCGCCCGCGCAAGGTTTTGCCCGCCGAAGGCGAAACATCTCCTGTTTAGTTCGTACACTGCACCTGTCCCTCAACGAACCCCCTCCACACTCGTTGGAACTGCTGATCCCCATACTGCTCATCCTGATAGGCTTCGGCCTGATCGTGGCAGAGGTCTATCTCATACCGGGTTTCAACATTGTTGGCATTCTGGGTTTTTTAATGATTTTGTTCGCTGTCGGGTTCGTCTACGTGGAAGGGGGGATCTTGGGTGGAACGATTACGCTGGCAAGTTCGATGGCGTTTGGTACCGGGTTGTTCTACATGCTCTGGAAGTCGGGGGCCTGGAACCGCTTCATCCTGGCAACCAGCCTGCGTAGTGATGAGCAACTCGTGGCTCGTGAGCATGAACACCGGGCTCGCTATCTGGGCAAATCGGGCGTGGCCGTCACGCCGTTGCGACCTACGGGTGTGATCGAAATCGACGGAGAGCGCATTGAAGTGGTAACCGAAGGTGAGTTCATCGCGGCTGGCAGCAAGGTTCGCGTGGTGGCCATGGACCGCCGCCGCTACTTCGCCCGCCTCGCCGATGCGTTGCCCCAGGCGCAGTCCAAATAGGGCGTGCGCTTTTTGCATTTCTTGTAGCCTGCATGCGACGGGCTTTTCGGCGTTTTGGAACTGAATCCCTGCTGTGCTGGTAGCGAAGGCGACCTTCACGGCGCTTGTGTGTCTAGGAAGGGGATAGAGGAACCCGGTCACAGATTGGTTTCCCATCCATCAAAATATCTGGTTTTCGCATTCATAAGCCCTCCCCATTCCTGATGCGTTTAATGAGCAGCAAGTCCTATCTCTTTATCTTTCTCGTTGCTATGCTTGCCATGGGATGTGCTGCAGAGGAAGGAGCCGAAACGGGGGTACCAACTGGCTGGGAGGCCAGCGACGGTCGCTGGTGGCGCACGGGCTTCGACACCACAGGCGTCTTCCGCGAGCTGGAGACCTTTGAGGACATGGGCAGCAGTGGGAGCGGGGTGACGTTCGTGGCAAATGCCCAGATGACCAACAGACCCGGTAGCCTTCAGGAACAGTTCGAAAGCCGAGTGCAACGTAGCCTCATCCGGCTTTATCGCAACGAACCCGAGCTGGTGGATTCGCTCTTCGAGCGCTACGTCCGGCCTACCCTGGCGGGCAAGGCTGATGCCAACGACCTGAATCGTAAGGTGGATGAGTTTCAGCGGAAGGGGTATGGCATCCTCCGCAACCACTTTCAGGAGCCACAGACGGCGCTGGTGCTCGGCAAAGACGTAGATGTACCGTACCCAGATAGCCTGCGCGAGAAGCAAGTAACAGGCGCAGTAAAAACGCAGGTCTACCTCAACAAGGAAGGCGAGCCGATGGCAATTATGCTACTCGAAGACGTCCATCCAGTGCTGGATGCCATCGGCATGCGGGCTACTACCGAGATGCGCTGGCGGCCTGCCTACCGCATTCGCAACGGCAATTGGGTTCCTGTCCCTGCCTGGGCGCGTTACAACCTGCGTTTTCGTATAGAGTGATGCTTTTTTCTTGCGTTGAATGATTCTACCACTTCACCCGGAGAGCGAGTGAAACGGTGCGGGACAGGAGGGGGCGATCCTGCGCGACATAGAGCCGGGGCCCGTCTTCCTGCTCAATGTCGATCAAGCTTCGGTCGGAAATGTTGAGGCGGTTCAGGGCATTGATAACATCAAGCCGAAGCTGGAATGATGTGGGGCCTACTTCCTGGGTGTAAGCCATGCCAAGGTCGAGTTGCTGGAAAGAGGGGAGGGGGTGGTCTTCGGGGCGGCTAAAGTCATATTCGCCGAAGACGGGATCTTGGGAGGGGTCGGAGCCCAAGCGGTCATAGTAGGCGGTGCGGAAAGCCCAGGTGCGTCCCCAGCCACCCCGCCATTTGACCGACGTAGCAAAGTGCGGATGCGGAAACCAGTCGAGGGTTACTTCTACCTGATGGGGTTCACTCCAGGGAGCAGATACAATGCGGGTAGTATCCTCAAAGGTGTATTCCCGACGTGCGATGTTGTACTCGTAGCGCAGGGAGGTACGGGTCGTGGCACTGCCATGAACGATGGCACCTGCCGCGCCATAGGCATAACCGTGCCCGTCCGTGAGGAATTCATTCTGGTTCTGAATGGGTGGTTTAAAAGCACTCGGGCGTCGGTCCCAAAGCAGCGGATAATTGATACGCAGCAGGTTGGGCTGGTCTTTGTAATAAGTTTCCACGCGCAGCATCCAGGCGTCAGTGGGTTGCAGCACGGCGTCGGCAGCTATATGGTAGGCGCGCGGGGGATTGATGGTAGAATCGGCAGGGATCCAGAAGCGGAGCGACGGGAAGAGCGTGCTCGGACTGATGTTGCTCATGTCGAACTGGTTCAGATACTGCCGGTAGAGCCCCGCCGCCGTCCGAAGAGAGAGTTTGCCAACAGGCGTATGGCGCATCTGATATTGTACGGCTACGCGCGGTTCAGCATACACCGTCGAGTCCGATTGCAGGTAGGTCAGGCGTCCGCCGAGCGTAATCGTCCAGCGGGGACCCAGGTTCAGGCGTTCTTCGGCATACACCGCGGCGCGCCAGGTGGTGTCTTGAAGCTGTACGCTCTGGGTAAGGGCGTCATCGAGCAGAAAGCGGTAGCTCGTTCGGGTCAACTCGAAGCCCGTTTCCAGGTGGCCGCCACGATGCGTCCAATCCAGCGTGGATTCGAACGAGGACTCCCGGACCCGGTTGCTATCATCGACCGCCGTAAGGTCCAGCGTGAAGGTCTCACGCTCGCCTCCGGGGAGGCGAATGGTGGTGCTTCCCAATGCTTTGTATTCATGTTGCAGGTTGTACCGGGTCGTCCAGAGCCGTGTACTGAGCAGCGTGTTTGAACCGAGGAACGTGTTCCAGCGAAGCTGTGCATTCTCATTCGTCCAGGTATAGCGATCCGGGTTGCTCAGATCCTGCGAGGTCGAATCGATGGCCGTAAAAAGCCTGCGGGCTTCGAGCAGGTTGTTGCCCTGGTAGAAGGCAGCATACAGGGCGTTGCCACCCGGAAAACGCAAGCGTCCGGCGGCATGGATGTCGTCGAAGCGCAACTCGGGCATCGCGGGAGGCGGCAGGGAGTCCAGGTTTGCTTCCAGCCTCTGGATGAGGGTACTCAAGTCGGGTCGATTATCATTATCATCATCGAGAGATAAGATGGATGCGCGCAGCAGAAAGGGATCCGCCTCGTTCCAATCGAGCAACAGGCTGTCGATATGGGCGGGGCGCAGGTTTTCCCAGACGCCCTCCCACATACTCGTCCGGTAGGCCGCCATGAATTGCCCCCTGATGCCATCGCTATCCCCAAAGCCCAGGTTCAGCCGGGCGTTCAGGCTCAACGGATCAGCTTGCAGGTCGAGAGGCGCATTGTCGGTAGACGAAAGCGCATGCTGGGCATCAATCACGCCAGACAACTGACTGCCCTCCGCCGCTGAGAATCCTGCTTTGTGGATGGTAAGGCGTTCGATGGCAAAAGGGTTGAAGGCACCCAGCAAGCCGCGCAGGTGAACCGGCTCGAAGACCGGCACGCCATCGAGCCGAAACTGATGCTCTCCCGGGTCGCCACCCTGGATATGGACATCGGCCATCGCATCGCCCACGCGGACGCCAGGCAGGTTGTTCATGCTACGGACGGCGTCGGCGGTGCCCAGAGCATTGGCCTGGGTAAGTGGGGTGATGGGGCCTCCATTATGTAACACACGGAGGCTCTCAAAGGGAGGCAAATCTGCCTCAACGAAGATAGTGGGAAGGGCCGTAAATTCAGGATGCAACAGCACATTAAGGCTGGTCTGCTCACCAGCCCGGACCGTGGCGTCAATCAGCACAGGTTCGTATCCCACATAGGTGATGTGTAGGTGATACGTACCGGGAGGAAGATCCTGGAAATGAAAAAGGCCATTCCCGTTCGTAGCCACCCCTTGTTCAGGGGTATCACGAAGCCTCACGGAAGCCTGAGGCAAGGGGATCCCCGTATCATCCATCACAAACCCTACCAGACTTCCAGTGGCGTTTGGTGTGGGAGGCTTTTCTCGAATGGCGTAGGTGCCTGACGAGAGGCGGTAGGAGACAAGGCCCGTGTTTTCGAGCAGGGCCTGTAAATAGGCCTCCTGCGTCTCTTCAGCAACGACAACGGTGCGGGTCCACTTGCGTGCGACGAGTCGGGGATCGTAGGAAAGGTCGAGACCTGTTGCGTTCTGGAAAGCTAGCAGGGCTTCGCCCAGCGGACGGTAGCTCAGGTCCTCAACTGCGGGAAGGGACGGGGATTGGGCCTGCGTCGGAAGGGGAAGCAGGAACGCGGCTAACAAACAGCCACCAAGGATGGCCCATGCATGTAAGCCCCGGAGGCGGAGAGACATAAAGACCGAGCAGCAGTTTCAGATGAGCAGCGCCGACGATGCAATAAATACGTCGGCCCCTGAAAGCTAGCTCTTACTCGGTATCTGCACGTTTGATCTCGTATCCCCCTGGAATGGCGCGATATTCATAGTTTTTGATTTCAGCAATATCGCTCAAGATGGCTTCGACACTTGCAGGGCTTTCCTTCAGGATAGCGACCG
>DATGCC010000622.1:0-2876 GCA_035312345.1 Rhodothermales bacterium | reverse complement strand
GGAGCATCGCGGTCACGGGAAGTATGGAAGTAGTGCGTGTCGTTTTCATGGCCTGGATTCAGGTAGATTATTCGGAGGGAATGCTGTGATAGAGGCTGTTTTGATTTTAGCGATAGTCGCTGTTGGCACTCAGATGCAGTCTGCGTTCCCTCTCCCTTGATGGGAGAGGGCCAGGGTGAGGGTGATCTTTTTTCCCGCTGATTCCCCCCTCACTCTGTCTCTCTCCCGCCAGGGGAGAGAGGACGATTCCTAATCGTTGAGATTGATTAGAAAAATCAAAACAGCCTCTAAAACGTAAGAGTGCCGATAGTGCACTGTCTCAGCGAAGCTCCCTTACGTTTTACGCAATACGTTTTACGCGCCTACCCTTTCACCGCCCCGAGCGTCAATCCAGAGATGAGATAGCGGCTGAGCACCAGGAACAACCCGACGACCGGCACAGCGACGAGCAACGACCCGGCAGCATACAATCCCCACTGGGTGCGCAGGCTGCCCTGGAAGAGTTTCAGGCCAAGCGGGAGCGTGAACATGTCGGTGTCTTGCAGCACCACGTTGGCAACGACAAACTCGTTCCACGCCGTCATAAACGAAAACAGGGCGGTGATCGCCAACGCCGGAGCCGCCAGCGGGAAAATGACCTTGTAGAAGGCCTGCCACGGAGAACACCCGTCGATGCGGGCGGCTTCTTCGAGGGCAAACGGGATGGTGTCGTAATAGCCTTTCATCTGCCACACGCAAAACGGCAGCGCGGTGGCGGTGTAGATGATGATGAGGCCGAGGTAGGAGTTGAGCAGGTGCAGGTTGATGAGCACCACATAGAGCGGCAGGAGCAGCATCGTGGCAGGAAACATCTGTGTGATGAGTAGGCCGCTGAGCATGAAGCCCCGCCCGGCGAATTTATACCGCGAGAGTGCATACCCCGCCGTTGAGGCAAACGCGACGCCCGTCACTGTCACCACGAAGGCAACAAGCAGCGAGTTGAATACCCAGCGCAGAAACGGCGTCTCGGTCAATAGCACGCGGAAATTGTCCAGCGTGGCGTCGTCCGGGATGATCTGGAGCGAGGTCGAGAGCAGCCGGTCGCCGGGTCGCAGCGAGATCGTCAGGATCCGCGTCACCGGGTAGACGGAGAGCACGGCGAAGAGGACCAGCACGGCGTAGGTGCCGATCATGCCGAGCAGCTTCTTTGTGTTAATTTTTTTCTGCATGGGGTTGGTAGCTGTCAGCTTTCAGCCGCCAGCTTTGAGTTCTTCTGTCTGACGGCTAATAGCTAATGGCTGATAGCTTCCTCAGTACGCTGCTTCGGTAGCGTTGGTCTTGCTCAGAAACACCTGCGTGAAGACGAAGAGGATCATAAAGATGACGATGGAGAGCGCCGCCGCCCAGCCGAAGCGATACATCGTAAACGCCGCTTCGTAGACGTACGAGACGAGGATGTGCGTCTGGTCGTTGGGTTCACCTCCGTTCGAGACCAGCCAGATTACGTTGATGTTGTTGAACGTCCATACCACCCCGAGCGTGATGGCGGGCACCATTACCGGGCGGATCAGCGGGACCGTCACATTCCAAAACTTCGACCACGCCGACGCCCCGTCCACATCTGCTGCCTCATAGAGTTCTGCCGGAATCGACTGCAACGCACCGAGCGCGACGACCATCATGAACGGAAAGCCGAGCCAGATATTCGTCAGGATCGCCGCTGCAAACGCCTCGAACGGTGAGGTCAGCCATTCGACGGGCGAGAGGTTGAGGAATTTGGTGAGGACGAGGTTGACGGAGCCGTACTCGTAGTTGAACATCCCGCGCCACGTCAGTGCCGTGATGTATTGCGGCAGCGCCCACGGCAGGATCAGCAGAATGCGCCACGCCGGTTTGCCTGCCACAAACGCCTGATGCAAAAGCACAGCCAGGAAGACACCTATTCCAACGTGAAAGACAATGTTCACGACCGTCCACGCGACCGTTTTGAACAGCACCGACCAGAACGCCGGCTCGACAAACACCGCCGCGTACTGATGAAAACCCACCACTTTCCAGTCACGGATGTGGTAGATGTTCATGTTGGAGAGCGAGAGCACGACGTTGTAGAAAAACGGATACGCCACCACCGCCAGCACGATGACGACTGTCGGGCCGAGCAACAGGATCAGAAACCAACGCATCTTCGCCTTCTCACTCATGCCAGACTGCTCCTGCTGCACCGGCACACGCGCCTCGGCAGACAACCGCTTGTCCGCTTCTTCCTCGGATCGCTCGGCGGCTTCCAATCCAGCTATGTCCGTTTTTTCATCCAGCATATCGTGTGTTGCTATTTCCACCGTTGGGTAGAGACGACCCGGCGGGTTGTCTCTACGGGTTGTGCCTTACGCCATGGCCTCAACAGGCCTCCGCGCTTTCCAGATCCTATAGCCGATGTAGGCGGCGATTAACAACAGCAAGCCAATCAGCGGCAAGATCAGCATCGTCATCGTGTCACCGCTGTTGTCGAGGTAGGTATCGGCGATGCGCTTTTCGACTTCCTGTTGCATCAGGCGGGCTCCTTCTTCCGCCGAGACGGCCCCGTTCATCACCAACTGATACGGCCCGCGCATGCCGTCCCAGATCTGCCGCATCTGCGGTTCGAGCGGCATGGCGCGTCCTACTTCCACCTGCTCCAGCGAGGCTTGCAAGAGCGGGTTGTCCTGCACGACGGGCGACATCCGCACGGCTTTTCGGGTGGGCACGATGGAGAGGTTTTCGGCAGCATACGTCTGCACTTCGGCGCTCGTCAGGTACTCGATCACATCGCGCACGTAGGGCAACTCTTCGTCCGTCACATTCGCGTTGATCGAATAGCCACGGGCGGCGACCATCGGCGCGGACCAGCGCCCGGTCTC
>DATGCC010000621.1:0-2009 GCA_035312345.1 Rhodothermales bacterium | reverse complement strand
CAGTCGAATACAGGGAATGGGATAGCGTGATCTCTCAGCACGTTAAGCCCGCTGGTCGTCGCTTCCAGCGCGCCTTTTACATTCGGCTCCCGACCCAGATACGCTTCGCTCAACTCGCCGCCCATGTCACACAGGTAATCGGCGTCGAAGGCGCGCACAAGTTGCTTATGTTCGTCGTAGTCGGCCTGGGTCATGCCTTGCCAGCCGTAGACCGTGATGCCCCGTTCGGACAAATAGGCCGCCGCGGCGTCGTCGGTGCTATCGACATTACAGGCCCCATAAACGATTTCTGCGCCGGCATCGGCTAGAGCCAGCATCATCGGCAGAGTGTTAAAGCTGATGTGCATCCAACAAGCCAGCTTCTTACCTCGGTAGTCCCGCTGGCTGATCTCGCCGCAGTAGTGCTCGGTGATCGGCGTCGCGTAGCGCAACCATTCGATTTCCGTCTCTTCTATCCGGGCACTGGGCCCGGGGTCTTTAATTCGGGAGGGTTTCATAGCATCTAGTTCCCTTCACTCTTTCCGCGCGACGTCTAATCCAACGAGCGCCAAGTATCTGGGGCGGGCCTTGTGCAAGCAAGGAACAGGCAAGGCACTGCAAGGGCCTGACAGTTACGGCTCGGGGCGACTCGTGCAGCGCATTGTTCGGTCGCACAGATTGCAAAGACCAACTTCTGATATTGCCAAGCGCGGTCACTGAAACCAAGAAAACTGGACTGACATGAGCGACCGCTTTGGGTCTATTCCGTTGAAAAACTCGTTGCTGAAGCCGCTATTGTAGTCGCGATTTATTCGATGTGAGCTTTTTGATCCGGCGTAGCCGAATTTTTTGTTTTTATCTGGTGTTTTTGCTCAAGTTGCTGCCATTTCGCTGATTTCGGGCGGACCTGTCCCCAGGTATTTCGCCATGCGTCTTAAGTTTTGTGCGGTCGCGGTGAGCAGGAACTCATCCTGAGCACCACTCAAGCCTCGAAGTCGCAAACGATCCACTTTCAAGATGCGCTTCATGTGTGCAAACAGCATCTCCACGTTCTTACGCTGTCGTCGTGTCCGGCGATACGCCGGTGTCTTCCGTATCGCACGGGCAACATCGCGTGCCGGTTCATAGATACTCCTCGTGACTTTGCGGATATCGCTGTTCGGGCAGCACCGTTGCTTCATCGGGCAGGCATCGCAGTCGGTTTTTCGGGACCGATACTTGATCTCATTGGACTTGGTAATTCCGGTGCGGGGCTGCTTGTAGGTGCGCCAGAAGCGCCTCAGCTCTTTGCCATTCGGGCAGGTGTAAAGGTCGTTCTGTTCATCAAAGCTAAAGTCGGATCGACCGAAGCGGTCATCATTCTCATCGCCGCGATCCCACACCGGAACATGCGGCTCGATCCTCGCCTCGTTCACCATCCAGTTGAGGAACTCGGCCGTGCCGTAGGCCGTATCGCCAATGAGCCTCCTGGTCTCGATGCCGAACCGATCTTTTACCCGTTCGATCATGGTCTTCGTGGACCACACCTCCGGTGTTCGAAGGGCCGGTGTTGCCTCAACATCCACGATAATGCCGTTATCGGTGTCCACCAGGTAGTTGGTGGAGTACGCGTAATAGGCGGGGCCACCGGTCGCACATGTCCAGCGGGCCATTGGATCGGTCTGTGACACCTTCCTGGCCGGCGCCATCGAGGAACCGTCTTCGGTCAATGCATCCAGGTACTCGTTGATGGCGCGGCTGGCGCCGCCCCAGTCATCATCATCGTCATGATGCTTCTGTTTGCTGGCATCGGCCTTCACCACGCTGGCATCCACGGTAAATCCCTCATCACCGATCAGGCCCTCGTCCATGCAACGCTGCAGAACCTGCTCAAAGACAAAGCGGAACGTCTCCGCATCCCGGAACCGGCCATGCCGGTTCTTCGAGAACGTCGAGTGATGCGGCACCTGGTCCGTGATCTTCAACTTGCAGAACCAACGATACGCCAGGTTCATCGAGACCTCGTAGCACAGCTGCCGTTCCGACCGGAT
>DATGCC010000620.1:0-2864 GCA_035312345.1 Rhodothermales bacterium | reverse complement strand
AGAAAAATGGCTCCCAACGCTTGACTTTAGCCTAATAAGAGCGGGTGTTATGCCGCTTCCTCTGCGATTTCCTGTGTGGTAAATCTGTGGTATGCGAACGTCCCTCTCACACCTTGCACGAACATCAACGTAAAGACCAAGGCGAGACCAATTCCACCTGTTGATATTCCGTCGAGACGCATTAGGATCTGGTTGAGCAGGTAGAAACTAAGAAGACCCACCGAAGCAGCCCGATTCCTACGATAAACTCCATAAGTCAAACCAAACGTGATAAAGGCATCGATCATGGCCCAGCCATCTACCAAGCCACCTAACACAGAACCATCACCCACAATGGCAAAAACTGCGAGCAGCAACGTGAGGCCGCCAGAAATGAGTCCCGCAATCCATGCCTGCTTGATGGCTTTGCGAGCGTCGTCAAGATCATCAATTTCGAATTTCATGTACGAAGGTCTTGGTTTATCTGTAACTATGAAGCCGTGTCCCTTGATTAAGCCGCATAACTAGTAATTCTGCGGACTCAGTACGTGTTATAACACGGATCTAATCCACATAACACACACCGTTATTTCTCCTAAAGCTCTGATTTTCTAACATCTATTGCAAATTTCCCTGCGTGAAAGATGGAATCGGCCCACGTAACATGCAGGTGTTTCGCCAGGGCGCTTTACTATGCATCAAAGGACCTGTTACCCCATGGACCAAAGCGGCGGCTAAAGAAGAAATGCCTGTCTCAACCAACCTGCCGACCAGTCCGATGCAATCGATACTGATGATCCAGAAAAGCATGATGGTGTGCCTGCTTTTCCTCCTGGTGAGCCTGCCCGCCTGCATCCTCGTCGTCGACGAAGACGACCTCTATGATGACAACCTCCACGGCTCCCGGTGGCGGCTCAACGTGGTGGTATACCTGGGCCGGAGCTACACGGTACCGCGTGGCGAAATCTACACAGTCAACTTCGACTCGCGCCACAGCCTGCTGGGCCGCGCCGACTGCAACGACTACGACGCATCCTACGACCTGACGCTCCTCGGCGGCATCCGCATCGACGACATCTACGTGACTGATGGCTACTGCGGCGGCCAAACGCTGGAGGATCTCTTCCTCGACGGTCTTGAGCATGCCCGGTCCTACAACGTCCAGCGTGACGCCCTCACCATCCGCAGCCGGGGCGACGACTACGTGCTCTACTTCTACCGCGATTAATAGGGAGAAGGTGAGAGGGAGACAGGGAAATTTTTGATTTCTCTGTTTTCCCATGCTGTAACCTCTGGGGCCTAGCTCCAGAGGTTTTTTGTGTTCGGCATTTTAAGCTGAAAGCTGATGGCTGAGAGCTCATCTGTAGTTGATAGCAAAGATCGCGTATATTAAGGGAAGCAGATGTCTCTCCTTTTGCCGGTTCTATGAAAACGCTCTTTACCGACGCCGAGAAAGAAAACATCCGTCAGGCGGTTGCCCGCGCCGAGGGGCGTACCGCTGGCGAGATCGTGCCCTATATCATCGAGCAGAGCAGCCGCTATGACGTAGCGATCTGGCGGGGGGCCTCGTTGGCGGCCGTGCTGGCGATGGCGCTGGCCGTCATCGTGATGCAGGTCTACCAGGGCTGGGGCCTCTCGTGGCTCTATGCCAGCAGCGGCATCGTGGCGCTGGCGCTTGTAGCAGGCACGCTGGGTGCCTTCGCTGCCGCCTACATCCTGCCGCTCAAACGGCTGTTGGCGGGCACGACACTCATCGAGCGGCGCGTCCATGAGCAGGCCATGAAAGCCTTCGTGGAAGAAGAGGTCTTCTTCACCCGAGACCGGACCGGCATCCTGCTGTTCATCTCGCTGCTCGAACACCGCATTGAGGTGCTGGGTGATACGGGGATCAACCAGAAAGTCGACACGGACGAATGGGTCGATGTGGTGTTGCGCATCCGCGAGGGCATCCGGCAGGGCAAGCTGGCCGAAGGGCTGGTAGAGGCCATCGGGATGTGTGGCGAACTGCTGGAACGCGGCGGTGTGACGATCCGCCCGGATGATATCAACGAGCTACCAGACGGGGTACGGATCCGTGAAGATGACTAAACCATTCTTGTTGCTGGTGTTGCTCTGTATGACGCAGTCGACCTGGGCGCAACAGGCTGTCCCGTCGCTGACAGGCCGCGTGGTCGATACCGCCGACATTCTCTCGGCCAGTACCGAGCAGACCCTCACGACGATGCTCGCCGCCCACGAGGACTCGACGAGCAATCAGGTGGCCGTCTTGACCGTGTCCTCGCTCGGCGGCGAGGCGATTGAGGACTTCTCGTTGCGCGTAGCCGAGACGTGGGGGCTGGGGCAGGCTGTCTCGGACAATGGCGTGCTGCTGCTCGTGGCGGTGGAGGATCGGGAGATGCGGATCGAGGTGGGCTACGGGCTGGAGGGGTCGCGGACGGATGCTCAGGCGGGTCGGATCATCCGCAACGAGATCGCGCCGGAGTTTCGCAACGGTGACTACAACGGGGGGGTGCTGGTGGGTGTGCAGAGTATCCTCGGCACCATCGAAGGGACGTATACGCCGCCAGATGACGACTTCTGCGGTGACAGCCCGCCTTTCTGGTTCGGACTGATCTTTCTATTCTTCCCCACGCTTTTTCTGATGCCTACCATCTTCCAGCCGTGGTACGTACGCCTTTTTCTCTTTCTGTTTCTGATACCGTTTATTGGCGTTGGCGGCTGGGCACTTACGGGCCGTTTCATGGGGGCTGTCGTCTTCGTCGCTATCTATGCGGGGGTGGTGTTTTTGTCGAGCCTCCATCCGAAAGTGAGGGCCATCCAGAAGAAGGTGAAAGCCGCCAGCAAGACAGGCAAGACGGTGAAGGTGGGGCCGTTCACCATTGGCG
>DATGCC010000619.1:0-2100 GCA_035312345.1 Rhodothermales bacterium | reverse complement strand
CTCAGACGTACCCACCGACACTACGGCCGCGCTCCTCCTCAATGAAGCCGCTGTGCAGTCGCTGGGCTGGGACGACCCGCTTGGCAAGACGCTGATGACGGATGAGCAGCCGATGGAGGTTGTTGGTGTGCTCAAAGACTTTCATTACAGTTCACTGCAAGAGGAGATTCAGCCCATCATCTTCCGGTTCAGTCCAGACGTGTTGCAGAGCCTCGTCGTGCGCATCCGCGCCGAGCGCGTGTCGGAGACGCTGGCTTTTCTAGAGGAAACCTGGCGCAACCTCGCCCCGGCCTATCCCTTTGAATACACGTTTCTCGACCAGAAATATGCCAATGAGTACGAAGGGATACAGCGACTGAGCAGAACGATTCGCACCTTCGCCTTGCTGGCGATTCTGGTGGCGTGTCTGGGGCTGTTTGGTCTGGCAGCGTATACGACGGAGCAGCGAACGAAAGAAATCGGGGTGCGCAAGGTGCTGGGGGCCTCGGTGCCGGGCATCCTGGCGCTGCTCTCAAGAGATTTCCTCAAGCTGGTGGCGCTGGCCTTTGTCGTGGCTGCCCCCTTGTCCTATTTCGCCATGAACAAATGGCTGGAAGACTTCGCCTACCGGATCGAGGTCGGGGTAGGGGTTTTTGTGTTGGCAGGTGGGATGGCGTTGCTGATTGCAGTAGCAACCGTGAGTTACCAGGCCACCCGGGCGGCCCTCACCAACCCGGTAGAAAGTCTGCGGTATGAGTGAAGGGGATGGAGGGCTTTTAGCCGATCACACTTTCCGATAGTCTGTTTCTCGAAACCCAGCACATCTACGAAAATCTGCACGTCCCCTCCGGCATCGAAGCCGTTGCCAAAGCCCTTCGCGAGCGGCTGCTTTAGGACTTACTCACTCGTGCCTTAAGCTGGTAGCAGGGTCTGCCACTGCCGCTTTCAGGGATTGGTAGCTCACCGTCAATAGGGCAATGAGAAGGGCCAGGCCGCCTGCCAGCAAGAAGGTGCCCACACCGAGGTCGGTGCGGTAGGCGAAATCTTCCAGCCAGCGCTGCATGGCGAGGTAGGCCAGCGGCGTTGCAACCACGAAGGCGACGAGCACGAGGAGCACAAACTCCCGCGTGAGCAGGGCGAGGATCTGCAGCACAGTGGCGCCGAGCACCTTGCGGATGCCAATTTCTTGGGTGCGCTGCTCGGCGCTGAACGCGGCCAGCCCGAACAGGCCCAGGCACGCAATGAAGATGGCGAGTCCGGCGAAGGAGCTAAAGAGCGTGCCCAGGCGCTGCTCGGCGCGGTAGAGCGCGTCGAAGCGATCATCCAGGAAGGCATACTCAAAAGGCCAGTCAGGGGCGAAGGTTGTCCACTGGCGTTCCAGCGCCGCCATTGTCTCGGCCACCTGCCCCGGCTCAATCTTGAGAACCAGGCGGTTGTACCAGCTCGGCCGGATAATCAGAAAAACGGGCTCAATTTGTTCGTGCAGCGAGGCCAGATGAAAATTCTCCACTACGCCAATCACCGGGACCGTGAGGCCGACCGTGTCCAGATGAAAACGTTGCCCCACGGGATCGTCGAGGCCCCATTTCTGGACGGCTGCTTCATTGATCAGGATGACCCCTTCGGCGTCTACAGGGAAATCCTCGGAGAAGGCTCGGCCTGCCGTGAGGTGCAGTCCCAGCGTTTCGAGGTAGTCATAGTCCACAGCCAGGAGGCTCATCAGGTCGGCCTCTTCGGGAGGTGCCTGTTCTGGACGAACGCGCCATGAATTGAGGCCATCAGGAGGAGCGTTCGAGGCTGCAGCGATGCGAGCAACCCCAGCCGTTTGGGCGAAGGTAGCCTTGATGGCTTTGTGCCGATCTCGAAGATCGTCTCCTTTCAGATAGATCTCGAGTGTTTGAGAACGGTCGAAGCCCAGATTCTTCGTCTGGGTGAAGTGCAATTGTTGGTACACGATGACGGTGCCGATGATCAGCACAATGGAAATGCTGAACTGAAACACGACGAGTCCTTTTCGGAGCCAGACGGTGCCGCGTGAACCCTGTTTGCTCATCTGACCCTTCAAGACTTGCGCTGGCTGAAATCGCGACAGGAAGAAAGCCGGGTAGCTGCCTGACAACA
>DATGCC010000618.1:0-10267 GCA_035312345.1 Rhodothermales bacterium | reverse complement strand
GCCAACGCTGTCCATCTGGTCCTTCTAAGATGCTCTCAGCGACCATTCTATCGCTCTTGGGGTAGAGGGTCGAGACCCCCGATGAATCGTAGTGCCACCACCCCTCCGCAACCGAATTGCCCCAGATGCCCCCTTCTGTGTCTGCATATTCCAGGCTAGCGCCGTCGAGCATCCGCTCAAACTGATCTCCGTCGATCCGAAAAATGTGACTACGCTCCTGTGCCCACATCCGGCCTGCTTGATCTGCGAGAAGACGAACATACCACGAATCCCTTAGGCTGTCTGGAAGGGGGATCTGCCGAACGGTACCATCTGCCTCAAAGCAATGTATCCCAGAACCGAGGGCATATACCCAGAGCCGTCCGTCTACATCCCGTTCCATAACCGTTACCTCAGCGGCGATCACATCGCGCCGATAGGGTTCCAGGCGGCCTGCCGTGTAGCGCACGATCCCGGCCTCCATCCCGATAAGCACGGTATCTGCAACGCCGTCGGCCGATACGGGAGGTCTAAGTCTCTGACCATTGGTGGTCGCTTTTTCATTGAACCCTGTAAACTGGCCCTTACGATAGAGGACCAGGCCTCCCTGTTCTGAGATGATCCAGAGATAGCCTGCGGGTTCTTCGGCCAGGCTATTGAAGCGGTTGCTCGGTAGTTGGGGGGTGTTGGTGCTGTTGAAGACCGTGAAGTGAGCCCCGTCGAAGCGTACGAGCCCCTCATTGGTGGCAAGCCATAGATACCCGTCGCTGGCAAGGAGGAGGTCGTTGATGGTGTTGTTGGGCAGACCGTCGCGCACCGTCCACTGCCGCACCGCGTAGTCGGGATGGGCCACATAGTCGGGCGCACCCTGGGCCGATGCCATGTACGGCACCAGTGCCATGAGCGCGCCTAGCACGAGGCCACGCCAGGAGATGAACTCCCTTGTTCTCTTTGTAGAGCACATACGACGCACAACAGAAGGGGTGAAAAGGATGCGTGCGATGCAGGCACTCCAACAGGAGAGGAAGTGCCAGTAAGCAGGCAGGCTCCTCCCCGCTATTGCCTTTCAGCAAGATACGGAAAAACCAGAAAGCGTTGGGTCAATCAGGCCGTCCGTCGCAACATGGTGCAAAACTCACTAAAGATGCTACCGTCTTCGCAATAATAGGTAATTACCTCCAGGCTTCATTTGGTACTCGTGCTGCTAATAAAACAACAGGTTGCCTGTTTGCCAATCTACAAAATGCGTATACTATCTGTCCCCTCTTTCTATAGCCCACCACCCAAGATCCCTAGTACGATGACGCGCTACGCCCTGACTTTTCTCGTTGCGATGCTGCTCCTGGTCCAGTCCGCCGCTGGACAAACAATGTATTCGGAAGCGGCTGCTTCTGGACTCGGCTTTGGCGGAGCCGTGGTGGTCGGCGAGCAGGCCATCTTTGTCGGCTCCGCGCCCGTAGGCTGGCCGCGTGGCGAAGAACCAGCGGGCACGGTCTACCGCTTCGAACGCGACAGCGATGGAAGTTGGATGGAGGCCGCCCGCATGCAAGCCTCCAATGCCACCTTCGGCGACACTTTTGGCCGTTCGTTGGCCATGCAGGAGGGCCTGCTCGTCGTCGCAGCACCCGGCGCACAGGCGGCCTACGTCTTTGAAAAAGACGAAACGGGAGCCTGGAAAGAAACTGGCATCCTTTCGCCTTCCTCGCTGGCCGAAGGAGCTGAATTCGGTGGGGCGTACGAACGGGGCGGCTACCGCACCGGCTCCATTGCTATCGCTGGCGACCACATCGCGGTGGCCTCCTATGGCAGCGGCGCTGGTGCCGTGCATGTCTTTAGCAAAGACGGTATGCGTTGGAAGGAGGAAGCTGTACTGAAGACAGACGCCGACGACGAAGGATTCGGCTGGTCGATAGCAGCGTGGAGGAATCAAGTGTTGGTCGGGGCGAACCGTGCTGACGAACAGAAAGGAGTCGTTTATGTGTTTACCCGCAACGCTTCCGGTGCATGGGAGCAGACTGACCGCTTAAGCAGCGCTGACCTGAACGGACGTAGCAGTTTCGGGCAAACGCTGGCGGTGCAGAACGATAGGCTGTACGTGGGAGCCCCTGGCTTCAACCCCGGTGGGGCCGTGTTCGTCTTTGCAAAAGGCGAGAGCCACTGGTGGAATGAACTTGAGCGGATTGACGTTAACACCCCCGAACAGGAAGGTGCCCGACCGGTGCGGGGTGTAGGCAGCAGCCTCGCCGCCTCAGGAAACAGCTTACTTGTGGCGGCGCGGACGGGCGTAGTCACAGCCTTCCAGATGGGAACGGAAGCCGTTGTACAGTTTATCGAACCCGCCAACGAGCGCAGCAGCCGAGGGTTTGGTACCGGGCTGGCCATGCACGGCAACGTGGCGGTCATCGGATCGCCGGGGGCAGACTACGAAGAGGGCATTGCCACCGTCTACGAGCGCGACGCTTCGACCGGTGCCTGGCAGCCCACCAGCACGCTCATCAGCGAGGTAGATCATTTCGAGTCGATCTCTGGCGAACAGGTTGATTGCGAAGAAGGCACCGCGGATGTCTTTGGCTGCGATCAGGTAGACCTGATTTCCTTCCTCTCCGTCTCTGACCTGAGCGACAGCCGGGGCGTGAAGATGACCGATATCTGGGGCTGGGAAGATCCGCAGACGGGCACAGAATACGTCTTGCAGGCCCGCACCGATGGCACCGCTTTCGTCGACATCAGCGACCCGTTCCACCCGGTCTACGTCGGCCAACTGATGAAGACCGAGGGGTCACCTGGCAGTGGATGGCGCGACGTGAAAGTCTATAAAGACCACGCCTTCATCGTCGCCGATGGCGCACAGGCGCACGGGGTGCAGATCTTCGACCTCACGCAACTACGCGACGTGCCGGAGGCCGACATGCCGGTGACCTTTGAAGAGACCGCGCACTACGGCGGGACGCACAGCACGCACAATATCGTCATCAACGAGGCGACCGGCTTTGCCTATGCCGTGGGCAACCGCTCCGGCGGCGAGACGTGCGGTGGGCAACTCCACATGATCGATATCCGGGATCCGAAAAACCCAACGTTTGCAGGCTGCTTCACCCACCCGGACGCGGGCGGCACGCATGACTCACAGTGCGTCGTCTACCACGGACGCGACGCTGATTACCAGGGCAAGGAGATCTGCTTCAACTCCAACGGCTCGTCCTTCATCATTGCCGATGTGACTGACAAGGAGAACCCGACCACGCTGGCCCACGCCACCTATCCGAACCTCGCCTACACGCACCAGGGCTGGCTCTCCGAAGACCACAGCTACTTCTACATGAACGACGAACTGGACGAACTCAGCGGCGGCGTGCCCCAGACGCGGACGTTGATCTGGGACGTGCAAGACCTTGATGATCCGCTACTGGTGAAGGAATTCATGCTCGACACGAAAGCCAGCGACCACAACCTCTATGTGCGCGGCAACCTGATGTATCAGTCAAATTACCAAAGCGGCCTGCGCATCCTCGACATCTCCGATCCGGTGAGCCCGCAGGTGGTAGGCTACTTCGACACCGTGCCCGGTAAGGATGAGCCAGGCTTCGGCGGCTCGTGGAGCAACTATCCGTACTTCAAGAGCGGCATCATCGCCGTGAGCAGCCGGGGCGAAGGGCTGTTTCTCGTGAAGAAACGCGAGGTGGACATGTAATGTATGCCGACGGACGGTAGTAAGGCTAGTACAGGTTCAAGGCATCTTTAGTCCAAGGCGCTTTCCCAGGCGTGGCGTTCGGAGAGCGGGGAGCGAAAGGCGGAAGCAAAAACGCCTCTTGCGCCCTCTACTTCCCGCCTTCCGCTCCCCACAACGCCGGTGTTTTGGGAAGGCTACCACAACCCGGTTTACAAAATTCGACCTTTTGAAACAGCACGATGCATCATGCCATCGTCTATCGTCTACTCTACGAATTAACTCCGATCCGGGAAGAAGGGCGGCTCGATCTCCAGCGCACGCAGGTAGACATAGCCCTGGCCCCGGTGATGGATTTCGTTGTCGATGAGATAGAAAAACAGGTCATAGACGGGCATCGTCCACTGACCGAAAGCCGTCATGGTCTCCTGGAAACGTTCTGCCGGGATCTGCGGCCACAGGGTGTTGATCTCCTCCGTGCTCTCATCCCAGCGTTGGAGAAGTTCTTCTTTGGGAAGCGCACCCCGGTTGTCTGAGGTTTCCCATTCTTCCGTGATCACCCCCTTGAGGGTAGGTACGGCCATATTGAACATCTCCAGCGCCATAACCCCGAAGGGACGCATAGAGCCAACGGTGAAGCTAAAGAGTTGATCTTCGGGAAACGCTTCGATCACGCGACGGGTCAACCGGCGATGGCCCTGCCAGTGCTCCAAAAGTTGCTCCGGGGTGATAACGAGTGTAGCGGTAAAGGTGTCAGATGCAGGTGCATTCATGATTCAAATGGGTGAGGTGAGAGAGAATGACAGGGCAAAATAGCCCTCACCTGTGACACCCCTCCTTCATGCCTCACACGGCGTGACGTTATAAAACCATAAACATAGGTGCCGTGTCGAGACAAGGCGGGCGCTACGGTTTGAGCCCCAGAAACAATTCCATTGTCCCCGGTTCCACCTCGCTGTGCTCGAAGGGCAACACCTGCGCCTCGAAGCCTACAGAGGTGATAGCCTCCAGCCAGGTCTGACGGGAAAACAGCCCATTGACGTGCCGGTCGTGCTCGACGCGCATGGAGCCGTCGGGGAGGCGGAGCAAGTAGGCGTAATCGGTGAGGTGGGTGGTGTCGGTCGGGTCCGGGTCCCAGGTCCATTCGAGGTAGCGGATGCCCCGGTCGGGACCATCGTAGCCACCGTGATTGGTGGACGGTTGGAACGTCTCCTGGATGTGGTCGGGCGCGAAAAGGGCCACACCGCCGCTGTGGCAATGAACGAAGGCCGTCTCCATCGTTCGGCGAAGGTCGTCGGTCGTCGTCAGGTACGCAAGGGCATCGTGGATGAAGACGGCGTCGAAGGTGCGGCCCAGGCGGACGGTGCGCATGTCGCCTGCGTGGTGTTCGCAATCCGGGTTGATGATCCGACTCTGCGCGAGCATAGCCTCCGAGAGATCCACTAGCGTCATCTCGAATGATGCTTTCAGGTGAAAGGCATTGTTGCCACCGCCCGCACCGAGTTCGAGGACGGTGTCGATGGAACGCCGGGCGTGGGTCGTTAGCGCCTGCGCGTAAATGGCAGCTTCCTCGGCGTAGTCTTCTACGCAGGAGAGCAGGTGCCACCAGTTGGCGAGGTCGGTGTAGAGTTTAGGCGGCTGGACCATCGGCAAACGAGAGGAACACCACAGAGCGACAAGGTGATGGATTAGGAGGCTGTGCGGGATACATCATGGACTGCACTCATCTCAAACAGCAACCAGTGGAGACGATCAGCATGGGCCCGCGTTTCCTGTACCCGGCTCTGGTACGAGGTGACAAGCATGCTTTGCCCTGAAGCTTCATGTGACCGAAGCAGCTTTTCCTGCATGCGCGCTTTCTCCTCCAGCGTGCGGAGCGCTATCCACAGGGTGTGCTCCACCTCTTCGTCCTGGCGGGTCAGCAACGTTCGGGCGGTCATGCTATGACCGATGTGACAGCGGTAACGAGCCGGACCGGTCTTCTTGACTTCCCACAGCGGACCGCCACAATCGGGGCACCCCAGCGGCACCTGACTCCCCAGTTGGTCCATTTGAGCAAGATCGTCAGTATTGTTCATGTCGAATCGGTTCTCCAGTACAATGTCTTCTGGAACGGGCGGCTGCGACAGCACGCGGGTCTGGGCCAACTGGTTCAGCATTTCGCCAATAGCAGAGACGGGTGCCGTGTGGTCTCCCTCGACACACGCCAGCGCACGTGCAAGCATTTCGTCATACAGTGCATCATCTGGATCTTGTACGATGGTGGTACCCCCGCAACGCTCAATAGCGTGCAGCCCCGCCGTGCCATCGTCAAGCATCCCACTCAAGATAACGGCGATGGTTTGCGCCCTGTAGGCAACAGCGGCCGAGCGAAAGGCCAGGTCGATAGCCGGACGTGCCCGGTTCACCCTGGGGCCACGAGACAGGCAAAGCCGGTCGCCCGGGATCAACAGGTGCTGGTCAGGCGGAGCTAGCTAGGTGAGGGTTGGTCATAATTCGCAACGATCAAAACAGCCCAGAAAAGCCTATTTGTCATCTCGACCGAGCAACGCGAGTGGAGAGATCTTCCCGAGCAAGGTGCCATTCTCCGGGAGATCCCTCGACAAGCTCGGGATGACAGCTTTCCTTTTTTGATGGATGCCCCCCCCTCGCCTAGACCAACCCGTTTAGTTATCGAATCTGCAAAGGCCATCTATTCAGAACTTCAGCCTATATCACAATCCGTTTAATTGATTGCTGCTTCGCAAATATGCCTGAAAATGGTTGCTGAAAAAGCTGAAGCCGTATGTTCCTCGGCAAAGTGACCCGCTTCCTCCTCATCGAAGGACAGCACAGACAGATCGGTGAGGGCCTGCCTCAACCCTTCGGCAATGGCTTGCGGCGACGCAGCATCCACTGCCCATCCCAGATGGCGACGGCGCAGGTGCTCGCCCACAAGTCCATAATCAGAACCAAGCACCGGCACACCCGCATGCGCTGCCCGGACGAGCACCCCACTTGATCCGACGTGACGTTGATAGGTCAAAAGCACAAGGTCTGCCGCCGCTACCATTCCCTGAATTTCTTCTTCCTCCACAAAACGGTCGTCTACAATGATCTGTACTGCCGTCACCTCCTGTACCTGCTGGATGCCCGTCTTAATTTTTTCCTTCTCGGCCTCCCGAATGTGCCCGGAGACGATGAGACAACATGCCTGCTGGATATCGGACGGTAGCAACCGCAAGGCTGCCAGTACCTCATGAATCCCCTTGCGGGCATTGATCCCGCCAAACATGAGCGCAACATTACGCCCGTCTGCTACCCCCCACTGCTGGCGTTGGGCGTCTGGCGACAGCAATGCCGGGCGCGGCGTGATCCCGTCGGGCAGAGCGACGACCTGCGCGCCACCCCTAAGCGCCTGAATATCGGACACTGCGTAAGGATCAAGGCTGAAGATGTAGGTAAGGTGGGGATTGCGCAGGGCCGCCCACAGCAGAATCCTTTTTCGCCAGTCGCGCAGCCGCTCTTTCCAGGCGGGTGCTCCCCCCCCCAAGCGGTGATAGTGAAAAGACGGGCGGAAATAGACGCCCGAAAGCGTAACCGGAAATGCAAACCGCAAGTCCAACGCCAGCGGCAGCTGAGCATGGTCGAAGTAGAGCAACACGCAGTGGTCGGGCCGTAGCTGGGCTACTACGGTGCGCAAAACCCGTCCATACAACCGACTCTTCCGCCATTCCGATAGGGCCGCCACCGCGGCGCGATCCGGCATATTCAGGATCACCACCTCAACCCTTTTCGCGTCCTCAAGCACAGCCTGCACATCTGCATGGATATCGAAGAACTCGGGAGGTATTGCCACTGTGAGCCGCCCCGGTAACGCGTGCGCGGTCCAGTATTCTACCAGTTGGCGGATGTATTGCCCCCGGTGCCCACCAGCATACAATTCTAGCAGCAGGATATGCGGCTCCACAACGCTCATTGCTCTCCCGGCATCTGTGGGGAGGTTACCTGACGTAGCAGGATCGTAGTGAGCCAAGACTGAACTTGAGGACGGACTGGATGAAGCCACAGGGGTACAACGACGACCGCGAGGTAACACAAAGGCACGGCAACAAGGAGGACAACAAGTGGCCAGGATCCTTCAAAACGGACATAGACATACCAGCCTAGTGCTAGACCTGCCAGCGCAGCAAAACCCAGGACCAAACTTTCCTTCTGCCAGAGATCGGAAAGGCGGATCTGGTATTCATGCTGGTAGGCCACCGCCGTGATGAGATTACCCACAAGCAATCCAATGACAAACCCTACCACGACACCCGTCCCACCGTACTGCCAGCCCAACAACGTACCCAGCCCGGCATTGAGCACGCCAGTCACGAGATGCCCCATCACATTCCAGCGAAGCCGCCCAATCCCGAGGTAGGCAAAGTAGGCCGGGTTCGACAACATGTTCAAAAACCAACCCACAAACAGAAGAGTAGCGAAGAGGACAAAGGGCGGCGCATACGAGCCCAGCCACAACCGGGAGATAAGCGGCGTAGCAACAATACAAAAAGGCAACAACAAGACTACGATGAAAACCAGCAACCGAAACGACTTCGCATACAAGTCGCGGATGAGATCCGGCTGCCGCTCCTGTAAATCGGCAATGGTAGGCACAATGGCCTGATGTGCCGTGACAATGAGCGCACGAAGTTGCATCACCATGCGATAGGCAAACTCAAAATACCCTGTCACAGTGGCTCCACCGAAGAACGTCACCAGAAACTTCGTGAGCGGCTCGAAAGCCAACTTGGTAACAGAAATAGCCTGGAAGCTGAGACTGTAGCCCAGAATCTCTTTAAACACATCGCGGTGCCAACGATAAGGCAACAGCGGCAAGGCAGGCACGAGGTGCCGCAAAACCACCCACGCCAGCACCAGCAACAGCGCGGCCTGCGCCACCTGTGCCATCGCCAAACCTACCAGACCATGGACCGGTACCAGCACAAACACCAATCCCAAATAGACCAGCGCCATCCCTGCCAGCAGCCCACTCCGCAGATCCACACGCTGGTACCCATCGAGGCAGGAGAGCACAGCCCCTGCGGTAGAGGTCAGCCACAGCGAGACCAGCGCATAGGGAAGTACCGTCAGCGCTTCATCGATTAATTCCGGTGTTTTTGCTTGCAGGGCCGCTTCAATAAGGTAGGTCCAGAGAGGATATAACGCTACCAATACAATGCCCATGATCACTCCGAGCGTAAGCACCGTTGTTTGAATGATGTGTACCACGCGCACCTCATCGTCCCGAGCCAGATACATCGAGACAAATTTGACTGCACTGTTCCCCAGACCAAGGTTTGCAACACCGCTGGCTGATGTCGTGGCCAACACCAAAGCCCATACCCCGAAGAGCGCGATGCCGAGTGTCCGCTCTACAAAACCATAGAGCACCACAAACGAAGCGCCCACCACAACGACTTGCACTGCCGCCATCAGGGCATTAATCAGAAGCCTTCGTTTTTGCATCATGGCTCCGACAGGCGATGAACCGAGTTGGTGTGCTGCACGATGCATCCTCGGTGATAGGCCCCCACCGCTATGCTCGCAAGCACGCTGAAGACAAAGATTGAATCTTTCAGATAAAAGGGATTGGACGTAATGGTAGAGAGCGTAAATGCCACCAGGCTGATGCTCGCTGCCAGCCCGGCCATCCGCAACCAGTACGATACCCCCTGCAACCGAAACGCCTGAAAACCTCGCCAGATGGAACGCGCCCAGAAGAAAAGCACCATACCCAGGCCCCACAGCCCGAACTTGTACCAGAGGCCTACATAGCCATTATGGACAAAAGCATCGATGTCCGTGGCCTCATGCGCGATATCGTAGAAGGTATACGGCACACCCATGCCATAGCCCAGAATTGGGTTTTGAACAATCTTAGGCCATACTGCTGCCGTCTCACGGAAGCGGTTGACAAGCGAAAGATCAGACGAAGCCGCCGTTTGCAGGGTAGAAAATCGCTTAATGATGCCTCCCAACATCAACTCAATGTAGCTGCTAAAGAACACGAAGCCGATGCCTAGCAAGGCAATTATGCCAAGCACACCCAGCAACAACATACGCTTCCGATAGGTAGCATCTACGAACAAAAACATCGCACCGGCACCTAGCAGAAACGACACCCAGTAGCCCCGGCTTTGCGTCAGAATTAGTCCAGCGAAGGCGATGAGAAAGTAGCCCAGCAGCAATGTAAAGTGCCAACCACGCCGGGCCCCAATGACCAGTGCCAACCCAAAGAGTGAACTGACCATCATCAAATGGTCATTCGAGGCTACACGGCCTGTGGCAACCTGCCAGGCCATTGTGGCATCGCTCAAGATCTGGCTGAAAAAATAGGCATTGCGTAGCGCCACCCCGAGGCCAACCAGGGCCAGCACCAGCAATATCGCCGGGATACCTCTTTCATACCGCGCACAGGCTTCCTTGACAGGGAAATAAATGGCCGCCATCGTCCACGCAATCATTTCGCTCATCATGGCCGATGTGTCGCCGCCAAACAAGATGCCCAACGGCATGGTGCACGGAATCAATAAAAGAAACGCGAGCCAGACCTTGTCCTCGGTGGTGTAAAGCAGACGCTCGCGGTACACAAACAGC
>DATGCC010000617.1:0-2644 GCA_035312345.1 Rhodothermales bacterium | reverse complement strand
GGATTTCGCGGTAGAGCCAGGCCTGGGCTGTCGTCCAACTGCGCTTGACCGTAGCCGTCGAGATGTCCAGGGCATCAGCGGTCTCTTTTATCGTCATCTCTCCGAAAAAGCGACATTCCACAATCCGACTGAGCCGTTCATCGACCTGGGCGAGGTGTTCCAGCGCCTCATCTAGGATCACCAGCATTTCAACTCGTTCGTCCGACAGCTTTATCGTTTCACCGAGTAGCCCTTTCATTTCGTCGAACGAAACTTTTGGTACATCGCCGCCCCGCTTTTGCGCCCTGCGTTTTTTTGCATAATCGATCAAGATGTAGCGCATCGCCTGGGCAGCCACGGCATAAAAATGAGCGCGGCTCTTATAATCAGCAGTCGTCTGGTCCACTAGCTTTAAATAAGCCTCATGAACAAGGGCTGTAGTATTAACCGTGTAGTCTCCGTGCCAGCGCCGGCGCTGCTGGTGGGCCAGCACGTGGAGTTCATCATAGACCAGCGGGAGCAACTCGTTAAAATAACTCTGATGACCGTCCCGCAACTCGGCGAGTAACTGGGTGACTGTTACTTGGGGCGACGAGGACATGGCAAGGAGGGGGGTACCAGGACGAAGAACTGAGATGGGGCACCGAGTTGTCAACGGGACATTGTGGCTTCAATAGCATGTGAGACGGCTTTGGAATGATGGTTTGAGCTAATGGCCCGCCTTTTTTCGTGGACTAGGGTGAGAGGGCATGTTTCGGCCCGCTTGTGATGAGGCAGGTGCTCAAGCACCTATTAACGTAAATCATGTACAAAGTCAAGAGGTGAAGCTATGAAAACGCTCATTAACATTCCCCAAACAGGGCTGCCGTACAAAAAGCTACTGGGCTGGATCAGCGTGCTGGTCTGCTGGTGCCTGGTGTCTTTTCCCCTAAAGGCCCAGGTGCTCCTGTCTGACAACAGCATTTCGGCGAGCCCTTCCAGTGATCCGATCGTGGTTGTTCCAGAGGTAACAACGGTTCGTCTGTCGGCATTGACCAGTATGGATCTCTCGAAGATGCCGCCATCGTGGTGGAAGAAGCAGCGCAAAGAGCACACGCGCCTGTTAAAGTCCTCGAACGAGGCGTACAAAGGACGGGCGTTGCAGAACATCGTCTTCTTTGCCCTTTACTATCCAGAACAAGTCGATTTCACGCGCGCCATCCCCCGACTGCTGGAGATTTACCGGAGCGACGAAAACGAGGGTTATCGCATCATAGCGCTGGTGGCCGTGCATGCCATTGGCAATAGAAAAGCAATGGATCAGATACGCCGCCACGTGAGCCAGGAGAGGTCCGAGCGTGTGCGCCGACATACACTGCTGGCCCTGGCTGACTTCTATAAAAAGTAGAAGCAGTAGCTCCTACCAGCACCTGGTGCCACCTGGGTTATTTTCAGGAGGGCCTGCCACTCGAAGGGTGACAGGCCCTCCGGCGTTGCACCATAGTCTTCAACTAACGAATGCGGGGTAGGTAAAAGATCACTGTGCTTTAAAGACGGCTGTTAGAGCCCGATGCGGACAGGGTACCGGCCTCCAGGTCCGAGATGGTCAGCGTGTCGTGGGTGTTCAGCGTATTGTCCCATAGATCGCCGCGCGTCACGACGCGCCGGGAGACACCGACCAGGTTGTTGCCGTGGGACCACTCGATGAGCAAGCCATTCAGGAATACATAGCCATCAGATCCTGGCTCCCCTTCATAAATCATCTCGACGGAATCATGCTTGCTGACGCTCACCATCTCCGTCCCGCCCTCATCTTCGGGGCTATTCCCTTCCCGAATGAACAGCGTAATGTTGATGTCTTTGTCCGTGTGATTGATAAATATTTTTCTGCTTTCAGTCATGCGTCCCTCAGCGGTTGTGGGTGTGTTGATCAGTCAAGACAACCTGTTGATTACAACCGCATGTATCATACTCTTTGTGGGGCAATAGTGCAATGAAATAATCCCAGTTTGCGGATTTTATTATCATTACCGGGTAGTGCTCTGAAGATGTTGAGGCTCTTTCAAGATGACGACGGACGACCGAGCCTGTCCCTGAGCAGGCGGGGAATAGACGACCAAAAAAACGGCCATCGTCCTTCGACCATCGTCTCTCGTCGTAACGTATGCCTCTCTGCTCATCAACACCATTCGATCATTACCGAATATTGATGCACAGGTTAGATTGGTCGGCGCAATTCGTCTCTATAGAGGAATGTTTCCCCTCTCATAGTCGGTACCGTCATGCTTTCGCATATCTGGAGTAGTGCCACCATAGGCGTCGATGCATTGCCCATCGAGATCGAGACGCACATTGAAAGCGGGATGCCACATTATACGGTGGTGGGCCTGCCCGACGGAGCCGTGCGCGAGAGCCGGGATCGCATCTGGGCTTCTCTAAAGAATACCGGCCTGCCTGTGCCCCGTGGTCAGATCACCATCAATCTTGCTCCCGCCGACGTGCGCAAAGAGGGAGCCGCCTTCGATCTGCCCATCGCGATGGGGCTGCTGGCCGCGTCGGAGGTCGGCTTGGCACCAAAGCTCCTGGATGATCTATTCATCACAGGCGAGTTGGCTCTCGACGGCTCGGTGCGTCCGGTGCGAGGCGTGTTGTCGATGGCGATGCGGGCACGCGGCGAAGGCAAACG